>CALMIB010000221.1 GCA_937863945.1 uncultured Longilinea sp. | reverse complement strand
CTGGCGCTCGTCGGGGCGCTCATCACCAACGCGGTTCGGTGCGTGCCGCCGGAGGATCAGGTCGCTGAACTGGAACAAATGCTCCGCTCGGTGCCATTTTTCACCCGCCTGGGATTGTTTGATGCCAGTGGTGCGCTGATTGCCCAGGCTCCTGCCGGCCGGCAGTTCTCTTTGGGCGATCAGGAGGAAACCGCGATTGACCTGGCCATGAAAGGCGTCCTGATTCAAACCTATACACTGAACGCGATCCCCGGCGAGACCTCTGCCCAGGTTGTGTTTGTCGCTGAAATTCAGGACGAAATGGGATCCGGTCTGGGGGCGATCGTGGGGTGGACGGATATGCAGAGCAATCCGTTTACCCAACCGGCGATCCAGGCGTTGCAGGAGATCAGCGCGATGGGCGGCGAAGGTGTCATCCTGGATGAATTTGGAAAAATCCTTTACACCACCCTGAATACCTCTTCGCTGGTGATGAGCGACTATCCGGGCAAAATCCCGGAAACGGCGGAATTTTTTGAAGAAATTTCGCAGATGGGTACCCAGCGCATGGTGTACATTCAACCCAGCATGGGACATTCCTGGAAGGTGGTCGTCAACCTGCCATCAACCCAGGTTCAGAGCCTGGCGTTAAGCATCGCGGTGCCTTTATTGCTCATCCTGCTGGGATTGATCGTTGTGGTGTTTTTCCTTCTGCGTTTCAGCCTGCGTGGCATCACCACCACGCTTCGGACAGTGGCCTCACAGGCAGCGCTGATCTCGCAGGGTCAATTGGATTCTCCCCTGATGGTTTCCGGGGTGGATGAGGTGGGGCAACTCAGCGGCGCTTTTGAACGCATGCGGCTGAGTTTGAAGGCTCGACTGCATGAGCTGAACCGGCTGCTCACGGTCAGCCAGGGCGTGGCAGCCAACCTGGAAATTGAAAAAGCCGTTGCGCCGATCATCAACGCTGCCCTGGGTGAAGGCGTGTCGACCGCGCGAATTGTCATCGTACAACCGGTTTCCCTGGGTCAAGAGGAGGGGCAACCTGCCGCCTTCGGCGCTGGACCGGCCGCCAACCTGTATTCCGGGTTGGATGCCTTGATCGTTGAACAAGTCCAGCGGACGGACGTCCTGGTGATGCCCAATATGGCGCGCATGCGCCGTTTGAATTTGAAAGCCGGACAACCAGCGCCAGCCGCGTTATTGGCCATGCCAATTTACCACGAGAGCCTGTTCTTTGGCGCTTTGTGGGTTGGCTATGATGCCCCCCGGCAATTCTCCGAGGAAGAAATCCGGTTTGTTTCCACGCTGACTGCTCAAGCTGCGCTTGCAGCGGCCAATGCGAGCCTGTATGCCAATGCTGAGGTGGGCCGGCAGAGGCTGGAAGCGGTGCTTGCTTCCACACCCGAACCCGTCCTGGTGTTCGACGAGCAGGGCCGATTGCTGCTGGTCAACCCCGCGGCGCTTCAAACGGTCGGCCTGATTGCCTCGGCCACGACCGGCAGGAGCATGGAGGACGTGCTGGCTGTGCCTGAACTGATCCAGCTGGCCAAAGCGCCGTTGACGGACCGCATCCAATCCAGCGAAATCACCCTGGGGAACAATAAGGTTTACCATGCCAGCGTATCCTCCGTGGTCGCTGAAACGCGCAGGGTAGGCCGGATCTTGATTTTGCAGGACATCACCCAGTACAAGGAATTGGACGCGATCAAGTCCGACTTTGTGTCGACGGTCAGTCACGATTTGCGCTCGCCCCTGACGCTCATGAAAGGTTACACCGCCATGCTTCAGATGGTGGGTGAATTGAACGATCAGCAGCAGAGCTACACCCGCAAAATCATGACCGGGGTAGAAAACATGACCCGGCTGGTAAACAACCTGCTGGATTTAGGCCGCATCGAAACCGGTATCGGCCTGCGGATCGAACGGGTGCTTCTCAATGAGATCGTGGACCAGGTGATGACCTCTCTGCAGCCGCAAGCGGTCCAGAATAACATCACCCTGGCTCTGGATACCACCGACCTGCAGCCGATTGTTGTCAATGCCGACCCGGCACTGCTGCAACAGGCGTTTTATAACCTGATCGAAAACGCGGTGAAATACACGCATACCAACGGCCACGTGAAGGTCCGGTTGACGCGCCGCGCGGAGAGCATTTTGTTTGAGGTAAATGACAACGGCATCGGGATTGCGCCCCTGGATCTGCCGCGGTTGTTTGAAAAATTCTACCGCAGCGGCCGGCGCGAAGCCTACCAACAACGCGGGACCGGGCTGGGGTTGGCCATCGTAAAATCGATCGCCGAGCGGCATAACGGGCGCGTGTGGGTGGAAAGCCAGCTTGGGAAAGGCAGTACTTTCTATTTTGAAATTCCCGAAGCGAGACCGTCTTAAAACCGTGATCCGGATACAGCACTTGAGCAATACCTGGAAAAACGAATATCGGGTGCTTGACATTCCATATTTTGTGATATAATATCCGTTTGCATGTGTGCTATACCCGTCATTGATTTGTATTACAGCGCCGGCGAGAAGACTCCTGTGCGCTGAAATTGGTTAAGCAATTTTAAATCTATTTGTCACGGTTCTCAGTTCAGGAGGCGATTTTAGTGGAAACCAAGAGCCTTGTTGCCCTACGTATCAGCCTGGCCTCTCCGGAAACGATCCGAAGCTGGTCCTATGGCGAAGTCCTGAAACCGGAAACCATCAACTATCGACGTCTTCGCCCTGAAAAAGATGGCCTCTTCTGTGAGGCAATCTTTGGCCCAACGCGCGACTACCAGTGTTATTGTGGTAAGTACAAGAATCCGCGCTACAAGGGCATCATCTGCGATAAGTGCGGTGTTGAAGTCACCCGTTCGTCCGTGCGCCGCGAGCGCATGGGCCACATTGAACTGGCGACCCCGGTTGCTCATATTTGGTACACACGGCGCGTACCTTCTTACCTGGGCATGCTGCTGGATATTTCCCGTCGCAACCTGGATCGCGTGCTGTATTTCGCCCAGTACATCGTCACCTACGTTGACGATGATGCGCGCAATAAGGCGCTCAAGCGCCTCGAAGACGAGATCAACGTCTCGGAACGTGAGCAGGCTGCCCAGATTAATACCCGCATCCTGGAAGTCAAGCAGAGCCGCGACCGCAAGATCCAGGAATTGCAGGCGCGCAAGAGTGAGATGGAATCGCGCCGCGATGAACAAATTGCTTCGCGCCTGGAACCGGTCATCCAGGAAGGCCAGCGCCTGGAACAAACGTTGCAGGAAAAAGTGGGCAGCGTTTTGGTCACCAAGGTGATTTTCTCGGCCGCGAACTCGCTCATCGCCGATGTCGGCGAGACGGTGACCGCCCAGCACATTTCCAGGATTCAGCGGGCCGTCAAGGAACGCCTGGACGAGCTGGAAAGCGAATTCCGCGAGGAAGTTCAGCGCGAGCTCGAGCAGATCAAGATGCAGATCCAGGAGATCCGCGCGCAGGCCGATGAAGAAATGGAAATGCTGCGCAGCGAGCTGGAAGATCAATCCTCCGCATCGCAGGGCCAGAACTCGCGCCTGCGCGATGAACTGCAGGAGCTGCGCGCGTTCACCTTCCTGAGCGAAAGCCGCTACCGCGAATTGAAATCGCGCTGGGGCCAGGTCTTCCGCGCGGATATGGGCGCTGAAGCCTTCTATGACATCCTGCGCCGCCTGGACCTCGATCAGCTTTCCGAGGACCTGTGGCATGAGGTGCGCACCTCCAAGAGCAAGCAGAAACGCAAGAAAGCCACCACGCGCCTTAAGGTGGTGGAAGCCTTCCGCCGTTCTCAGAACCGCCCGGAATGGATGATCCTGACCGTCCTGCCGGTCATCCCGCCCGACCTGCGCCCGATGGTGCAGTTGGACGGCGGCCGGTTTGCAACCTCTGACCTGAATGATCTCTACCGCCGTGTAATCAACCGCAACAACCGCCTCAAGCGTCTGCTTGAGCTGGGCGCCCCGGACGTCATTGTGCGCAATGAAAAGCGCATGCTGCAGGAAGCGGTCGACTCGCTGGTGGATAACTCGCAACGCGGCAAAGCGCTCTCGCGCCGCGGCCGCCGCGAGCTGAAGTCGTTGAGCGATATGCTCAAGGGCAAGAAGGGCCGCTTCCGCCGCAACCTGCTGGGTAAGCGCGTGGACTACTCCGGCCGCTCGGTGATTGTAGTTGGCCCGACCCTCAAACTGTATCAGTGCGGTCTGCCCAAGACCATGGCGCTGGAATTGTTCCGGCCATTCGTCATTTCCCGCCTGGTGTCGCACAATTACGCCGCCAATGTCAAAGGCGCACGGCGCTTCATTGAGCGCAACCGCCCTGAGGTCTGGGAAGTGCTCGAAGAGGTGATCAAGGAACGCCCGGTTCTGTTGAACCGCGCACCGACCCTGCACCGCCTGGGCATCCAGGCCTTTGAGCCGGTTTTGATCGAAGGAAGCGCCATTCAGCTCCATCCGCTTGTCACCACCGCTTTCAATGCGGACTTCGACGGCGACCAGATGGCCGTGCATGTGCCGCTCTCTGAAAAGGCCGTCTGGGAAGCGCGCAACCTGATGCTCTCCTCGCGTAACCTGCTCAAACCAGCAGACGGCGAACCGATCATTAGCCCCTCGAAGGATATGGTGCTGGGCGTGTTCTATCTGACCGTTGAGGACAACAAGAAACACCCGGGCGACGGACGCATCTTCGTCGATACGGACGAGGTTGAGATGGCCTACCAGTTGGGCCAGGTGCACGTCCATACCAGCATTAAAATCAACGTGGACACGTATTACGATGATGATGGCAGCCGCCTGCCGGCGAAACGCCGAAAATTGATCGATACAACCGTTGGGCGCGTATTGTTCAACCGGATTCTGCCCGAACAGGTGAAGTTTGTTAACGAAGCACTGGATAAGGGCGGCGTCAAAGATCTGATCGCTGCTGTATATGAATACTGCGGCGAGGATATCACCACCGACGTCGCTGACCACATCAAGGATATCGGCTTCGAGTACGCGATGCGTTCCGGATCCACCCTGGCAGTATCGGATATTTCCATGCCTGCAGCCAAGAACACCATCCTGGAAAATGCCCAGAAGGACATTGAAGGCGTGCAGCGCAACTTCCGCCGCGGCTTGCTCACCGAGCAGGAACGCAACGAGCGTGAAATTGAAATCTGGCAGGTGACCACCAAGAAGGTGGCGGATGCCGTGCGTAAGAACATGGACCCGGACGGCAACCTCTCCGTGATGGCCAATTCCGGCGCCACGAAGGGCGGTTTTGGCCCGATTGCGCAGCTGGCCGGCATGCGTGGCCTGATGGCTGACCCGGCCGGCCGCATCATCCGCCTGCCCATTCAGTCCAACTTCCGCGAAGGCCTCACCGCGCTGGAATATTTCATCTCCACGCACGGCGCGCGCAAGGGTCTGGCCGACACCGCGCTGCGCACGGCCGACGCCGGTTACCTGACCCGCCGCCTGGTGGATATTGCTCAGGACATCATCATCAACGAAATCGACTGCGGCACCGAAGACGGCATCTGGATTCGCAAGAGCGACGATGTCGCCGGGCAATCGCTCGGCACCCGCCTTTACGGCCGCCTGGTCGCACAGCGGATTGTTGACCCGAACACCGGCGAAGTACTGGCCGAACGGGACGATATCCTGGATCACGCCTCCATTCGCAAGGTGGTCGGCGCGGGCATCGACGCCGTCAAAGTGCGCAGCCCAATGACCTGTGAATTGACCCACGGCATCTGCGCCAAGTGCTACGGCATGGACCTGGGCCGTGGAAAACTGGTGGAGATGGGTTCCGCGGTGGGCACCGTTGCCGCGCAATCCATCGGCGAGCCTGGCACGCAGTTGACGCTGCGAACCTTCCACACCGGCGGCGTTGCTGCGGGTGGCGACATCACCACCGGTTTGCCGCGCGTGGAAGAACTCTTTGAAGCCCGGCGCATGCCCAAAGGCGAGGCCGTCATCACGCGCATCGCCGGCACGGCGCACATCATCCAATCGGACCGCTACACCGATCAGCGCGTCGTGCGCGTCGATCACAGCGAAATGGTCAGCGATGCCTATGACATTCCCGAATCCTGGACGATCAACGTTGCCGACGAAGACTCCGTCTCGCTGGGCGATGTGATTGCCTCCACCGGCGAAGCGACCATCACCGCGCAGCACACCGGCCGGGTTCGCATCGAAGGCCGCCAGGTGATCGTTTCCTACGAAAACCGGGAAACCGAAGAGTACGACATCCCCACCACTTCGCGCCTGCTGATCAAAGACGGCGACATTGTGGAAGCCGGCCAGCCTTTGACCGAGGGCTCGCTCAACCCGCACACCGTTCTGCGCATCAAGGGCCGCGACGCCTGCAACATGTACCTGCTGACTGAAATTCAGAAGGTGTACCGCGCGCAAGGCCAGAACATCAACGACAAGCACTTCGAGGTGATTGTCCGCAAGATGCTGAGCAAGGTGCAGGTCGTGCGCCCCGGCGATTCTCCTTACCTGCCGATGGACGTGGTTGACCGGTTGGAGATGAAGGCCATCAACGAAAAGCTGATCTCCGAAGGCAAACAGCCCGCGCGGTTTGTCGAAATCCTGCTGGGTGTCACCAAGGCGTCCCTCAGCACCGAATCGTTCCTGTCCGCCTCCTCCTTCCAGCACACCATCAAGGTGCTGGCCGGGGCAGCTATCGCCGGCAACGAAGATCCACTGTACGGTCTGAAAGAGAACGTCATCATCGGCAAGCTCATCCCGGCCGGGACGGGTTTTGTCCATGGGCGCTTTGACCGCGAGGAATCGCTTGACCGCCGCGTATCGGTGTCCAACCTGCCCAGCGCGTCTGAACAGTAATTGCCCCTGGCAATGAATGAACCACAAAAGCCTGAGGAAACAATCCTCAGGCTTTTTTGATTTCAAGTACAATGAGATTCGCTGGAAGAATTGTTTCAATCCAACCCTGGAGTGCCTGAATGGAAATTGGCCAGATCCGTAAGATCGATATCGACCACGAAATGCAGCAATCCTATCTGGATTATGCCATGAGCGTGATCATTGCCCGCGCGCTCCCCGATGCGCGGGACGGGCTAAAACCCGTGCAACGCCGGATTTTGTATGCCATGTACGACATGGGGTTGCGCCCGGATTCGGCGTTCAAGAAATCCGCCAGAATCGTCGGCGAGGTGCTGGGCAAGTACCATCCCCACGGCGATATGGCCGTCTATGAAGCCATGGCGCGCCTGGGGCAGGATTTCTCCATGCGCAATATGCTGGTGGACGGCCAGGGCAATTTCGGCAGCGTGGACGGCGACCCGCCCGCGGCGATGCGCTACACCGAAGCCCGCCTGACGCCATTTGCCATAGAAATTCTTAATCAACTCGACCGGAATACGGTTAACTTCGGGCGCAACTTTGACGGTTCGCTGGACGAGCCGGAAGTGTTGCCGGCAGCAGTGCCCAACCTGCTGGTCAATGGCGCTTCTGGCATCGCGGTGGGCATGGCCACCAGCATTCCCCCGCACAACCTGGCCGAAGTGATCGACGCGCTGGTCTTCATGCTGCATGGCTGGGAAAAACTCGATGATGTTTCCATTACCGATCTGATGCGCTTTGTCAAAGGACCGGATTTTCCAACCGGCGGCATCATCCTGCAGGAGCATAATTCGAATGAATTGCTCAGCGCTTATGCCACCGGCAAAGGCAAATTGACCGTCCGCGGGCGGGTGCACCTGGAGGACATGGGCCGTGGCAAGAGCCGCATCATCATCAACGAGCTGCCGTACCAGGTCAACAAGGCCGCGTTGATCGAGCGCATCGCCGAACTGGTGCGGGAAGGCCACCTGGAAGGCATCAGCGATCTGCGGGACGAGTCGGACCGCCAGGGCATGCGCATCGTGATCGAACTCAACAAGGCGGCCGCGGAGAACACCATTCTGCGCGAACTGTACAAACGCACGCCGTTGCAATCCACCTTCAGCATCAATTTGCTGGCCCTGGTGGAGAATGAGCCCCATTTGTTGACGCTCAAACAGGCCTTGCGCGTCTATCTTGAGCATCGCCTGGAAGTCGTCCGCCGGCGGGCCGAGTTTGACCTGGCAAAGGCCAGGGCGCGCGCGCATATCCTCGAAGGATTACGTATCGCCATTAAGTTTTTGGATGAGGTGATCGCTTTGATCCGCGCGGCGCCGGATGTGGAAACCGCCCATGCGCGCCTGATGAAGCGTTTTTCGCTATCCGATCTCCAGTCGCGTGCGATCCTTGAATTGCCCCTGCGCCGTTTGGCCGCGCTGGAGCGGAAGAAGATCGAGGATGAGTATAAAGAGTTGACGGCGCAGATTAAGGAACTGGAAGCGCTGTTAAAATCACCCAAGAAGATGCGCGAGGTGATCGAATCCGAATTGCTGACGATGAAAGCCACCTACGGCGACCGCCGCCGCACCCAGATTGTGTCATTGCGTGAGGGAGAGGCAGCCGTGGACCGACTGACCGCCACGGACATCACCCCCGCGCAGGTGGTCTGGGTGGGTGTGACCCCTGAAGGCATCATCGGCCGCACCAATAATGATGAATTGCCGCGCGTCAGCGGCCGGGCTGCGCCGCGCTTTCTGCTGCGCGCCGATACGCACCAGACGCTCTACCTGGTGGACCAGGATGGAAAAGCCGCCGCCATTGCATTGCACGCGCTGCCCGAAGTAGAAAAATTCGGCGACGGCGTTCCCTTTCACAAAATCTCATCTCTCAACGAAGATTCCATGCTGGTTGGTATGTTCAGCGTGCCCTTCCAGCGCGATAAGGATGTCGAGCGGTTTATTGTGGCGGTCACGCAGCAGGGCATGGTCAAGAAAACCTCTGTCAACGATCTGCCCGGGCCGTCCACGCAATCCTTTACCCTGTGCAAGGTGGACGGCGAGGATTTGCTGGGTTGGACATTCCTGACCCGTGGCGAGGACGAGATTTTGCTGCTCACGGCGCGCGGCATGGCCATCCGCTTTTCGGAAAAAGAAGTGCGGCCGATGGGGTTGATTGCCGGCGGGGTCAGCGGCATTAAGTTGTCGCCCAACGATGCGGTGTGCGCCGCTCAAATTGTGAAGCCAGGGTTGGAGGCCCTGCTGCTGGCGTCAAACGGCCAGGGCTGGCGGCTGGCCGTGGATGATTTCCCGCTGCAGGGCCGTTATGGGCAGGGCGTGATTGCCTGCAAATTGCCGCCGCGCGCCGATCTGGTTGGCTTGCTGGTTGGGAAAAAGAACACAACCGGATGGATTCACATGCAGGTGCTGGCGGCAAAACAGGTGCGCGTGGATGAAATTCCCGCCGTAAAGCGCGGCGCCGCGGGGAAGGAACTGGTGCCGGTCAAAGCCGGCGACGCTGCCCTGGAACTGGCCGCGCCGTTTGACAGCCTGGAATTCTGGGAGGGCAAGGCGGCTGCACCAAAGACAAAATCTGCGGCTGCGCCCCAAAATGTGGAACAACCCACGCTCCTGGATGTGGACGGCGGCAAGAAAGTAGAAACCACAACGGCGGCAGTCAAACCCAAACCGGCCGTGAAGAAGACAGCCGCCGCTCCGGCTGCCAAAAAAGCAGCCGGTGCAGCGGCTAAAACAGCCAAAAAACCGGCGGAAGAGCCCGCCGCGCTCAAGAAAACATCCACAGCTGAGAAGAAGGATACCCCAAAACCGGCCACCGGAGGGAAGGCCCCCGCGCCGTCCAACGCCGGCGTTCCCAAACCCACCAGCGGCAAGGCAGCCGGGTCTGCGGCTACCAAAAAAACGTCCGCCGCGCCGCCCGACGAGGTGAAAAAGCCGTCCGCGCGGAAGAAACCGGCGGAAAAATAACCCGGATCAATTTGTTCGCATAAAAAAGGATGGCCGTCAGGCCATCTTTTTGTGCTACTGCGTGACTTTGAAATTGGTGTAATGATAGACGATTTTATCGTTCATTAACCCAAGCGTGTCCACCCCATCCGTCACCTGGCCCTTGCTGCTGGTGGCGGACCAGGTCAGGTGGCGCATATTGCCGGTGCCGCTGAGCGCCGTGCGCGTAAACCGTCCGCCGGGCAGCAGCTCGTTAAGGAAGGTGTTGTACCAGGCGCGAATGGAAAGCAATCCGTGCACGGTGCGGGCGCGGGTGATATGTGCGGCGTTGGACGAATACAGGGCCGCGATCTGTTCGATGTCGTTCGCGTTCCAGGCGTCAATCAACTGATCCGCCACATCCTTGGGCGGTTCGGGCGGCAGCTCGCCCCAGGGATACTCCGAGACAGCCTGCCAGAGATCGGGGAAGCGGTTGCGCGATTCATCCCAACTGTAAAAATTGGCGGCCGGGATTTTCAGCTCCTGCACCTTATCCAGAAATTCCTTGATGTCCGCCGGGGTCGGCCGCCAGGTACCGGCCCCGTACGCCGCGCCGGTAGGCAGCACGGGCCGGTACGGGGTCATAGCCTGAA
>CALMIB010000220.1 GCA_937863945.1 uncultured Longilinea sp. | reverse complement strand
AACAGCACCACCGATGCGAGCGCAGCGAAGGCAGAGGAAAGGCGCAACGCGGGGAAGATGCCCCATTTGCGCCGGGCTTTTACCATATCAGGAGTCAGCGTGAAGTTATGCGGAACCCGCCGCAGCGGCATGCCGCGAATCACGGTGCGCGTCTGGCGCAGCGATTCGGCTGCCTGCCGGTATGCGGCATCGGAGGCCAACTGCTTTTCGATCTGGTTGCGTTCGGCCGGTGAGACCTGATTGTCCAGATATGCGGAAAGAAGCTGCCACTCCTGGGGAGATAGCTGTCGTGGTTTTGGGTTCATGCGCGTTCCTCCAATTTCAGACGGAAATTGGCCGGCAAAAGTTCCCAATACCCTTGCAGGCAATCGCGCATTTTCATTCGGGCACGCGCCAGGCGGCTTTTTACCGTGCCCAGCGGTTTTCCGATCGCTTCAGAAACTTCCTGATAATCCAATCCTTCCACATCCACCATGATCACCACGGCGCGAAAATCATCCGGCAGGTCCGTCAGGCAATGTTGAATGGCGCTTTCCAGCTCGCGCCGGTCCATTGCCTGCTCGGGAGTCGGGTTGTGATCATCCGCCATCCAGTAAGGCGATTCGATTTCTTCGTCATCTTCGTCATTGACCGGCTCCAACGGCGTGGTCGGCCGGCGCTTGATGCGGCGCAGTTCATCGTAGCAGGTGTTGGTGACCATGCGCATCACCCAGGCCTTGAACGAGCCGCCGCGGAAGCTGTTCAGGTGGTTGTAAGCCGAGATAAAGGCAGTCTGCGTGGCATCCTCAGCCGAAGCTTCATCATTCAACATGCGCAGCGCCAGATTATACGCCAATTCCTGATAGTGCAACACCAGGCGATTGAAACTATCCAGGTCGCCATGCTGCGCATCACGGACCAGAGCGCCTTCATCCATCATGAATTTACAGCTTTCTCCCGCAGGCGAATGCCCAGATCAACCGCCAGATCAAAAATGCAAGCATGAGGATCCCACCCATGACCAGGACGAACACCCAGAGAATGGGCCTTCCCAACCACAGCGCTCGCAATGCCATAGCCAGCGGCGTAGCCAGCAGCAGTACGGGAATCACCCGCCAGACCTGCGGCGGCCGGCAAACCACATCGGGATGGTACAGGCCAAACCAGGGGGCAATCAATCCCCATGCCAGTACCACAGGCAGGAAGGTCGTCATCCAGCGCAGGTTGGTCAGGCTCTGGTTGTGGCTGTGGAAGCCAAAAAGCGTCACAGCAAACACAACCAGTGCATCGCCAATCACAAGAGCAATTAACGTGGATAACTTCAATGTACGCATCGGTAACTTATCCTATCTTAATGCATCGGAAGCGTCAAGCAATCGTAAATTGGTACGGATGTGCATCCTTCTTTTGACCAGTATTGATAGATTTGCAATCGCCACCGCATTGCAGAAACAGGATTTTTCCACTAGACTTAGTGATTATGGTCGCACAACCTGGAGTATATATCGGAATCGAACCCGGTTCCAGCCGCAAAGCCGGCGCCCTGATGGTGCTGGACGACCACCAGACCATCCAGGCGCAGGGGCGCGGCGATCTGGCCGGCGTGCTGGCTTTCGCGGCGGGCGTGGTCAGCGCCGTCGTAGCCGTGAACGCCCCGGCGCAGGCAGGCGCATTGGAAGACGAAATGCTTGAACCAGGCGCATGGATTCACCAGACGCCTGCCGCCCTGCGCCGCGGAGTGGAACTGCACCGGCGGCTGAGCGGCATGGGCTATTCGGTTTACCCTGCCCCCGACTCGCCGCGCCAGAAACTGGAGACGCCGGCCGAGGCTGCCTATGCATCGCTGCTGGAACAGCCCCCTTTGGAACTTCACACCCTGGAAGGGCGCTTGCAGCGGCAACTGGTGCTGGCGGATTGCGGCGTGAAAGTGCCCGACGCCATGGATTTCTTTGAAGAGATCACCCGGTGGCGGCTGCTACGCGGGTTGCTCCCCCTGGAGAAAATCTTCAGCGCGGACGAATTGAACGCGCTGATCTGCGCACACGTGGCCTGGCGCGCAGCCCACCAGCCCGAAAGCCTGCGCTGGCAGGGTGGCCAAATCGCGCTGCCGCTGCCCGCGCAACGGTAACGAACTTTCCGGCGGTTGAAAATTTGACATTTTTTAAAAGCATCCTATAATCGGTTATTGGATAATAACAACCTTATTCGTAGATGTAACGAGGGAAACATGAACGTTGGAATGTGGCGGAAAGCG
>CALMIB010000219.1 GCA_937863945.1 uncultured Longilinea sp. | reverse complement strand
CCCCCTGGTTGTGCGCGCGGGAGGCGGCCGCCTGCATGGGCGAACAAGGCGGCATCATCATCAACATCACCGACGTGGGCGCTCAGAAAAACTGGACGGGGTACCCGGCGTACACGGTCAGCAAGGCCGCGCTCGAAACGCTGACGCGCCTGCTGGCCCGCCAGCTTGCCCCGGCTGTGCGCGTCAATGCCGTGGCGCCCGGATTGATCCTGCCCTCGGCGGCGGTATCCCCGGAAGAATGGCAAAGGCTGGTAAATCGTTTGCCGATGCAAAAGGCCGGCAGCCCGGAGGATGTGGCTCAGGCGGTGATCAGCCTCATCCAAAACAAATATATTACCGGTGAAACCTTGAGGGTTGATGGGGGGTATGCTTTGATATGAGAGGGTGTGCCCGATGATTGCTTCTGTATGGAGAGAAATGTTGCGCCTGGCGCGGCCGTGGTTGCTGGCAGGGATGTTGTTGTTTTATGCCATCGGCGCAGGCATTGCGCATTTTTTGGGCATGCAAATCGACCTGGCGGTGTATCTCCTGGGACAGGCATGCGTTTTACTGCTGGCATTGAGCAGCGCATACCTGAGCGAATATTTCGCCATGCTCGAATACCCGGTGCTCAAACGCGGACAAAACGGCCCGAACCGGGCGGAGGAATTTATGCGCTTGCGCAACGCCCTGGTCCAGGCTGCGGCGGTGGCTTTGACGGTCGGCGCGATGCTGACGGTGATGCTTTTCACGCGCGGCGCCGTCAATTTAACAGCCATCCTTTTCCTGGGAATCGCATTTTTGCTGGTAATTTTCTATGCCGTTCCGCCGCTGCGATTGGCACGCAATGGTTACAGCGAACTGGTGACAGCCTTGTTTTTGGTTTGCATTACCCCGGCTCTGGCTTATGCGCTGCAAACCGGTGAGACCCACCGCCTGCTGATCCTGCTGACCTTTCCCCTGACCGCCATGTGCATTGCAATGCTGCTCGCGGATGAACTTGAAACCTACGACGCGGATATCAATGCTGGCCGGAAAACCTTGATGGTCGCGGTTGGGTGGCAGCGCGGAATGAATTTGCATAACATCCTGATTCTGTTTAGCTATTTACTGGTTGGGCTGGCAGCCGCGTTAAAATTGCCCTGGTCGCTGACCTGGCCCATGCTCGCAACGCTGCCGGTTGGGCTGTTCCAGATCTGGCAGATGTGGCAAATCAGCAACGGCCAAAAACCACGCTGGCGTCTTTTGCGTATGACGGCGTATGCTTCTTTCGGAATCATGGCCTATCTGGTCGCTTTTACTTTGTGGACAGGATAAAAAAAACTTGCCTGAATTCCTGGAATTACTCCCTCCTTCTGAGGCATTGGATGTTCTCCTGAACAATCTGCCTGCGGTGCCGCTTTCCATCGAAGTATTGAAAACGGCCAATGGCGTCAATCGGATTATTGCAGCGGATATTACTGCGCCGGAACCTCTCCCACCGTTTGATCGCAGTACGGTGGATGGCTACGCCGTTCTGGCCGCGGATACCTTCGGCGCCAGCGAATCGCTGCCGGCGTACCTGAAATTGGCCGGTGAAGTCGCCATGGGCGCCAAACCCGGTTTTACCTTGCAACCGGGCTCAGCCGGTTTGATCCATACCGGCGGAATGCTGCCGGAAGGCGCCGATGCGGTGCTGATGCTGGAAAATTCACAGGTGGCACGGCCTGGCGAGATTGAAGTGCTGAAGGCTGTTGCGGTCAACGAAAATGTCCTCCGCACCGGCGAAGATGTTGCGCCCGGTGACTTACTCCTTGCGGCCGGGACACGCCTGCGGCCGGCTGAGATTGGCGGGTTGCTGGCGCTGGGCATCACTCAGGTGCCGGTGAGCCGCCCGCCGCGCGTGGGCATCCTCTCCTCCGGCGACGAAGTGGTGCCGCCGGATACCCGGCCGGAGATCGGGCAGGTGCGGGATGTAAATTCCTACGCGCTGGCCGCGCTGGTCACGCGCCGGGGCGGGCAGGCGAATACTTGCGGGATTGTGCCCGACCGGGCCGACGCGCTGGAAAATGCGCTGCGCGAGGCCTGGAAAAGCAATGATCTGGTGGTGATCACGGCCGGTTCTTCTGCCAGTACGCGCGACCTGACGGCACAAACCATTCAAAAAATCGGCCGGCCGGGCGTTTTGGTGCACGGCGTGAATGTAAAACCCGGCAAACCCACCATCCTGGGGGTCTGCGATGGCAAGGCTGTGATCGGCTTGCCGGGCAACCCGGTTAGCGCGCTGGTCATTGCCGGTTTGTTCGTCCTGCCGGTGATCGATCGATTATTGGGTATAAATACTGCCAGACCGGACGCCACAGTGGCGGCACATTTGACAGTCAACCTGGCATCGCAGGCCGGCCGGGAGGATTACGTGCCCGTCAGACTCCTGGCAACCGGGGAGGGCTACAGCGCGGATCCGATTTTTTACAAGAGCAACCTGATCTTTAGCCTGGCCCGCGCGGATGGTTTGGTTCACATTCCCGCAGATGCAACCGGATTGCCGGCGAATGCTGCGGTCAACGTCATCCTTTTATGAATGCAGGTGGGCAGATGTCCGTATATTTACATGATATCCCCCTGGAAGAAGCGCAGAAACGCTTGCGTCAGTCCCTGGAAGGGGCTGGACTCTGGAAAATCCTGGCTGTAGAAGAAATTCCCCTGGATGAAAATGCCGTCGGCCGGGTAACCGCTGAACCGGTGTGGGCGCGGTTGTCGTCGCCGCACTATCATGCCTCAGCCATGGACGGCTTTGCGCTGCGCGCAGAGCAAACCGCCGGCGCCATGCCCACCGCGCCTGTGACGCTGGAAATTGGACCGCAGGCGCAGTATGTCGATACGGGCGACCCGCTGCCCGATTGGGCGAACGCGGTCGTGCCGATCGAAAATGTTGAGCCGTTGGATTTTGACCAGCGACCGGTGGATGACCTCCGCCATCCGGACCTGATCCGGCTGCGGGCTGCGTTGACGCCGTGGAGCCATGTGCGCCCGATGGGGGAGGATATTGTCGCCACTCAACTGGTGCTCCCGGCGGGACAGGTGCTGCGCCCGGTGGACCTGGGGGCGTTGGCAGCCAGC
>CALMIB010000218.1 GCA_937863945.1 uncultured Longilinea sp. | reverse complement strand
TTTCACCGCGTCATTGTCGGTGAAGGGGCCGGCCATGGTGACGACTTTGCCCTTGAGCTTGCCGGCGAAGGCGTCGGCCAGTTCCTGGCCTTGCTCAGAGCCTTTGCCGGTGGCCGGGGCGCCACTACCGCCGGTGGCAGCAGTGGGGGTTGCGGCGGTGCCGCAGGCGGAAATCGCCAGGCTGGCGATTACCAGAACGAGAACGAGTTGCCAGAGGTGCTTTTTCATTTCTCCTCCAAAAACAGAATGTGAATCAACAGGTGATTGGTCCTGTGGACCCCAATAGAGTGGACTTGCAATCGGTCAGGTGTGGTTATTGTTCACCTCCTTTTACGGTGGTAATGGGCTGTGTGAGTCAGGCGGTTTCCCGCGTGATCACTGTGAGGGGTAAATGGATGTGTTGAATGGGGCGGCTGGGATCAGCCAGGCGGGCCAGTAGCAATTCGGCTGCCACCCGTCCCGATTCGTCCAGGTGTTGGCGGATGGTGCTCAGCCCGACATGCTCGGCCAGGTCGAGGTCGTCAAAACCAAGAATAGCCACCTCACTGGGCACTTTCAGACCCAGGTCGCGGGCGGCGCGCAGCAATCCCACGGCCTGCAAATCGGTGGCCGAGAAAATAGCCCGCGGGCGGTCGGATCGTTGCAAGAACTGGCGGCCTTGCAAGCGGGAAGCTTCCATATCGTAGGGTACCAGCAGCGTATTTTCGGCGCATAATTCAAACCCCGCTTCAGCCAGGCCCTGGCGGAAACCGGCCAGACGCAGCGTGATGGGGTGAATGCCAAATTCCGGCACGGTGGTGTCGCCAGCGAAACCAAAGCTGGTGTAGCCTTTTTGAACCAGGTATTGAGCGGCCTGCCGTCCGCCAGCGACGTCATCGATTTCGATGCTGTTCAGGGTCAAGTGCGGATATTCGACCAGGACTGTTTCCAGGCCGTGTGATGCCAGCCGCTCGGCATGTTGATCGCTGAACTGGAGCGATAAGATGATCAGCCCGTCCAGCGTATGGGCGATGGGCAGGGTTTCCAGGTAAGCGTTCAGGCGCACGCTGGAGGAAACGGTGTAAATGACCAGTTCGTAATTGTGCTTGCTGAGCACCTCGGCGGCGCCGCGCAGCCGTTGCACAAAAGATTGCGCGGTGAAGAAGGGCGTGAGCACGCCGATGCGCCCGGTGGAACGCAGCGCGCGCGCGCGGGCTTCGGCTTTGGGCACAAATCCCAACCGGTCGATGGCGGTCAGCACGGTGGCGCGGGTTTCCTCGGTCACTTTGTGCGGATCGTTGAGCACCCGCGAAACGGTGGCGATGGAAACGCCCGAAGCGCGCGCAACGTCATAGATGGTGGGCAGGGTTTTGTTTGACATGATCGAGCCGAGGGATTTTTGTTGTAAATGCTTTTGTGAAAGCACTTACATGAATTATCATACATCGCCTCAAACCAAAAGTCAACAGGTTGTTCGGAAAAGAATCCTTAATATTTTTCAATGATTCTCCAGGTTGCTCCAATTGCCAGGCCCCGGAAAGGGCTGTGTGAAATCAGGTGTGATAAGATAATCGCATGCAATGGCTGCAAACGCTGCTTTCCCGGGATGCCGAAGCCCGCGAGCTGTATCAGTCTTCCTCCCGCAAGATCATCTGGACCGTTGCCGGCGTTTACCTGGTCTGGCACATGCTTGCCACGCTGTTTTGGACGGAGCTTTTTAGTCCTGATTTGTGGCTGTGTACAGTCGTGATGATCATCATCGTGTGGGGGGCACTGCGCCTGCTTCCGCGCTCCTACGTGCTGGCACAGGCGGTTTGGTTTACCGGGCTGAGCCTGACGGTGTTGATTGCCTACAATCTTTTTCATCGTCCAGAAATTGCCCTGGTGTTGGCATTTTTGCCGATGATGGCCTTTGCGATGATGGGATTGCGCGGCGCCCTGGGGGTTGAGCTGCTGGTCGTATTGATTGCGACCGCCTGGAATACCCTGCCGTGGATGGCGCCGCTGCCGGCCGGATACCAGACCGGCGTGGCGATTGCCTCGTTGGCGGCGACGGCATTGGGCTGGGGCATTGCGGACAACCTGATCAGCGCCAATGAGGCCTCCTCCTTTCATTATCATGAAGCCCTGGAGCGGCTGGAAGAAGCCCGGCGGCACCGTGCCGAGGTCAGTTCGCTTTTAAAGGAACTGGGCAAATCGAATTACCAGTTGGATCGGTTAAACCGGATGCTATCCGCG
>CALMIB010000217.1 GCA_937863945.1 uncultured Longilinea sp. | reverse complement strand
GCGGCCTGCCACAAATCGAGGTCACCTTTGATATCGATGCAAACGGCATCCTCACTGTTTCGGCGCAGGATAAGGCTTCGGGGAAGGAGCAGCGCGTCACCATCACGGCCTCGACCAACCTGGACAAGTCAGACATCGAGCGCATGGTGGCGGACGCCAAGCGCAACGAAGCGGAGGATAACCGCCGCAAGGAGGTGGTTGAAGCGCGCAACCAGGCCGATAACGCCGCCTACCAGGTGGAAAAGGCGCTGCGCGAAAACGCCACGGTGCCGCAGGAGCTGCGCGGCGAGGCTGAGAACGCCGTCCGCGATTTGCGCCAGGCGGCGGCGGGCGAAGATTTGAACCGCATCCGCAGCCTGACGGAGAGCATGCAGCAACTGTACGCGCGCATCCTGCAATCGGCGCAACCCGCCGGCGGCACAGATGGAACGGCGCAGGGCGGAAATTCCTCGAATGAGGGCAACCCTGAGGGTGATGTTGTGGAAGGCGAATTCCGCCAGGCGTAAACCGGTGGAGTTTGTGGAAAAACAACGGCGGACTGTTCAGTCCGCCGTTGTTAATTGCATTTGCCCGAGTGAGTCAAAAAGTTTCTAGGGATGCACCAGCGTGCCCACGGTTTCGCCGAGCAGGGCTTTGCGCAGCGCGGCGTTATCCCACAGGTTGAGTACCAGGATGGGCAGCTTATTTTCCATGCACAGCGAGATAGCCGTGCTGTCCATCACTTCCAGGCGGCGGTTGAGCGTTTCGATGTAGGTGAGATCCTCAAATTTTACCGCTTCCGGGTTCTTCTTCGGGTCGCTGTCGTACACGCCGTCCACCTTGGTGGCTTTAATCAGCACGTCGGCGCCGATTTCCATGGCGCGCAGTGCGGCGGCCGTATCGGTGGAGAAGTAGGGGTTGCCGGTGCCGCCGCCAAAGATGACCACGCGCCCTTTTTCCAGGTGGCGGATGGCGCGCCGGCGGATGTAGGGCTCGGCCACCGCGCGCATTTCAATCGCCGATTGCACGCGCGTCCACACGCCCAGTCCTTCCAGCGAGTCCATCAGGGCCAGGGCATTCATCACCGTGGCCAGCATGCCCATGTAATCGGCGGTGGCGCGGTCCATGCCCAGTTCCAACCCGGCGCGTCCGCGCCAGAGGTTGCCGGCGCCGATGACAATGGCCACGTCCACGCCCATCTCGCGCACTTCCTTGACCCGCAAGGCGATATCGCGGGCGCGGTGGGGGTCGATGCCGTTGCCGTTATCTCCCGAAAGGGCTTCGCCGCTGAGCTTGAGCAGTATGCGGTGAAATTTCAGGCTTTCCATCCCATTACCTTCCTTTTGCTGACCGGTGATGCAGAAAAAAAGGCCAACCGGATGGTTGGCCTTGACGTTTTACTCGCCGGATGATTCACCCAATGCCCAACGGGTGAAGCGGCGGATGACGATATTTTCCCCGGTCTTCAGGACCGTGTCATTCAGAAGCTGCTGAATAGTGATGGCTTCGTCGCGGATGTATTTCTGGCGCAGCAGGACAACCTCGTCCTTGTATTTATTCAGGTTGCCTTCAACAATGCGCGGCAGGATGGCTTCGGGCTTGCCTTCTTCGCGCGCCTTGGCGGTGGCGATGGCAGCTTCGTGGTCGAGCACTTCCTGCGGGATGTCTTCCTCGCGGATGTAGGCAGGCGACGCGGCCGCTACCTGCAGGGCAATTTCGTGCGCGAATTCGCGGAAGGCTTCAGAGCGGCCGACAAAGTCGGTTTCACAGTTGACTTCCACCATGACGCCCACGCGGCCGTTGCCGTGGTTGTACAGCTCGACAACGCCTTCAGAGGCTTTGCGGTCCGAGCGCTTGGCAGCCGTGGCCAGGCCTTTTTCGCGCAGAAAATCGATAGCCTTTTGATAATCGCCGTTCGCGTTTTCCAGCGCCTTGCGGCAATCCAGAATGCCGGCGCCGGTCGCTTCGCGGAGTTGTTTGATCATTTCGGTCGTAATTGCCATTCCAATTCCTTTTCCTTGTCCAGGGATCTTGTCCATCCGATCCTGATAGACCGGTGATTATTCTGCCTGATCTTCTGCTGCGTCAACAACCGGCTTGCCGCCAAGTTTTGCAAGGGTGGATTCACCCAGCAGATCCTTGTCTTCCAGTTCGGTGTCTTCTTCCATTGCGTGCGGGCGGGCGACCGGGCTGGTCAGAACGGCTTCAGATGCCATTTCCTCTTCTTCTTCTTTGCGCATGGCCTTGCCTTCCAGCACCGCATCGGCGATCTTGCCGACCAGCAGCTTGATGGCGCGAATGGCGTCATCGTTGGAGGGGATCACGTAATCCACGCCGCGCGGATCGCAATTGGTATCCACCAATGCGATGACCGGGATGCCCTTGATGTTGGCTTCGCGCACGGCGGTGTCTTCGCGGCCGACGTCGATGATGAAGACCAGGTCAGGCAGGCGCTTGAGTTTGCGCACACCGCTCAGGCGCATTTCCAGTCGCTTGATCTCGCGGTCAATCAGCAGGGCTTCTTTCTTGGTCAGGCGGTCGATCTCGCCGGTGACGTGCATCTTCTCGAGGCGTTCCAGTTCCTGGATGCGCTGGAAGATGGTGGTCCAGTTGGTGAGCATGCCGCCCAGCCAGCGTTCGGTCACGTAGGGCATGCCGCAGCGTTCGGCTTCTTCGCGGATGGTTTCCTGCGCCTGGCGCTTGGTGCCAACGAAGAGGATGCTACCGCCGCCCGCCGCGGTATCGCGGACAAGGTTGTAGGCGGTGTTCAACGACTTGACCGTCTGCTGCAGGTCAATGATGTGGATGCCGTTGCGCTCGGTGAAAATGAACGGGCGCATCAAAGGGTGCCACTTGTTGGTCCGATGGCCGAAGTGCACACCGCTCTCGAGGAGAGCCTTCATCGAAATAACTGCTGCCATTGCTTGCTTTGCTCCTTGCGTTATTCTACCGCTCCCGTCATTCCTGCCCTTCACTGTCAGCGACAGCACGCCAGGCGGGTCGGGAAGCGTGCATAATGGGGTCATGCTGCTTTGCCCTCGGCAAAGCCGTCCAAGTATATCACAGGTATCGCGGAATCGTCCAGAAACGGCCGGCGTTTTTTCAGGTATTCGCCCGCGGCAAATCAGCAATTTTGCCCTTCATGTGAGGCACAAAAGAAACAGGTTGACGAAGTTGAAAATATAGGATAATATTAGTCTAAATTAAATCGGGTTTCCAAACCACCCCGTTTATTGTTAAGGGAAAGGAGTTGCAAATGTCTGAGGAATCGACTTGCGCTTGTGGCGGTAACTGTAGTTGTGGCAGCCATGCCGAAGAGGAGCCGCGCGTTTTTTTGACCCGTGAGGAATACGTCCAACGGCTCGAACATTACCTGGCGGACCTTAAAGCCGAAATTGACTCGGTGGAACACGAACTGGCGGATCTGCGCCAGACCGCCTGAGTCTGCAGTGTTGCCGGTGAAATCACAATGACGGGCTTTCAAAGCCCGTCATTTCAATTAATTCTTTCCTCTTATTCCTGTTTATGGAACTAAAAATTAAGCCTGCTTGCCCAGGATGTAGTTTTCCAACCCCTGGATCAGGTGCGCCTGATCGGCAATGACTTCTTTCACCACGTCGCCAATCGAAATGACCCCCAGGATGGTCTCGCCATCCGCGACGGGCAGGTGGCGGATGTGTTTTTCGGTCATCAACCCCATACATTCTTCGAGGGTCTGCTGTGGCGTGACGCAATAGACCGGATAGGTCATCACCTGGCTGATCGGGGTTTCAGGCCCGCGGTTGAGCAGGATGCCGCGGCGGGCGTAATCGCGTTCTGAAAAGATGCCCACCAGGCTGCCCGCTTCCATCACCAGCACGGCGCCAATCTTCCTTTCGGCCATCAATTCCAGGGCCTGTAAAATTGACGCATCTGGCGTTACCCACCATACCTGGCTGCCTTTTTGGCGCAGGATCGATTGCACGGTAGTTGTCATGTTTACCTCCTGGATCGCCGCCGGGAAGTCTGCAAGCAGCTTGCCTGCGGCTTTGCAATGGTTGCTTGAGATTGATCATATTATACAAAGTTTACCTGATAATAAAACATTCGAATCTCCTGGATTTGACTTTGCATTTTCATAACAAACCGCCTGCCGGCTGCCTAAACGGCAACCGGATTTGCGGGTTGGTATATAATCTGTGCAAGACAGGTCGGTTTGAGGGGGCAGGCATGGGGTGGTACGCACCGGTAACAGCACAGGGATATTACCAGCATCTTCCAAAGGTGGATCTTCACCGCCACCTGGAAGGAACGCTGAGAGTCAATACGTTATTGGAGATTGCCCGCCAGCAGGCCATCACCCTGCCGGTCCGCGCGGATGCGCTGCACACGCTTGTGCAGATTCAGCCAGACGAGCCATTGAATTCAACGGTTTTTCTTTCCAAATTTCAAGCTTTGCGGCAGTTTTATCAAACGCCAGAAATCATCGCCCGCGTGACGCGCGAGGCGATCGAGGATGCCAGTACCGATGGCGTGCGCTATTTGGAACTGCGCTTCACCCCGCTGGCGTTGGCCCGCGTGCGCGGTTTTGCGCTGGGTGAGGTAATGGATTGGGTGTGCGAGAGCGCGGCAGCCGCCAGCCGCGATTTCGACCTTCCCACCCGTCTGATTGTCAGCGTCAACCGCCACGAAAGCGTGGACATTGCCGCGCAGGTGGTTGAACTGGCGCTCCAGCGCAGGCAGCGCGGCATTGTGGCGCTGGACCTGGCTGGAAATGAAGCGGATTTTAGCGCTTTCCCTTTTTTGGATGTGTTTCGCGCCGCTCAGAACGGTGGTTTAAAAGTCACCGTGCATGCCGGCGAGTGGGGCGGACCTGGCAACGTCCGCGAGGCAATCGAGGTGTTTCAGGCTGACCGGATCGGGCACGGCGTGCGTGTGATGGAAGACCAGGCGGTGGCGGCACTGGCGCGCGAACGCCAGACCGCTTTCGAGGTGTGCGTGACCAGCAATTTTCAGTCCGGCGTGGTGCCCGCCCTGAAGGCTCACCCCATCCGGCGTATGCTCGCTGAAGGTTTGAACGTGACCTTGAATACCGACGATCCGGGCATTTCGCAAATCACCCTCAGCGATGAATACCGCGTGGCAGCGGAGGAGTTCGGACTCTCGCATGCGGCGTTGGCCGCAGTGATCCTCGCGGCTGTGCGGGCATCTTTTTTGAGCGAAGTTGAAAAAATGGATCTACTCCGGCGAATTACCCGGCAACTCGATGCCGCCGTCGATTGACTCTGGCAGCTTTAGTGATCAAGCTCCTGTTTCGCAGGTTGATGCACATACCAAAGGCTGACCAATCGTCAGGTTGTTTTTCATTCCCTTTCTGCTATACTCTTAATACACTCCCTGATTACTTTGCGGGCTAAATACTGTACGGAAAATCGTCCTTTCAATGACCACTGAAATAAGGAGACGGATTATGCAACTCAGCGTGAAGGATTGGATGAAGGAACTAATCGTCTATATTGACCCTGAAAGTATGGTGAGCGAGGCATTGGAGAAAATGCGCCATCGCTACATCAGCAGCCTGATTGTCAGTAAATCAGACACCAATCCGGAATACGGCATAGTAACCTCGATCGATATCGTGGATAAAATTGTTGCCCAGCAGCGTGATCCGTCTAAAACCAAAGTCCGCGAAATCATGAATTCACCGCTCATCACCGTCGAAGCGCACATGTCGCTGCCCGAATGTGCCGCGAAAATGAAAGAGGCTCGTGTTCATCATTTGCCCGTGGTCAATGAGAAACACGAAATCATCGGCATGATTTCGTCAACTGACTTCTTACTTGTGGCTGAAGGGATGGGCAAAGGCTTCAGCGAACGCGCGCTGAGCTAGCGCAAGCCATTTTTGTGCGTCTCCGGCGCATCGCGGTATAATTCATGCCACGATGCGTCGATTTTTATACCTGACCCTGTTGGGACTTGTTTTACTGGCGGGTTTTGCCGGCCGGCCGGCGGCCGCGCATGCGCAGTCCGGCGGAACGCCGGTGGTGCAGGATATTGTGCCGGTTACGCCTTCGACGCCGGAGGCGGACGGCTCCATCATCCATGAAGTCCAGTACGGCCAGACGCTGTGGATGCTGGTCGAGGCCTATGGTGTGGACCGGGATGAGTTGGTAAGGTTGAACAACCTGAGCGGTACGAACCCGATCCTGTTTCCCGGGCAAAAATTGATCATCCGCCTGGCGCCGACCCCCACCATCACGCCCACGCCCACCAGCACGCTGCGGCCGCCCACGCGCACGGCCACGCTCTCACCCACGCCGGTCACGCCGCGCCCCACGCGCACCATCACGCCCATCCCGTCGCCCACGGCGCGCCCGCTGGTGCCCGATTTCCGCCAGTTGGAATCTTCCACGCGGCGCGGATTGGGCATTGGTTTCCTGGCGGTGTCGGTGCTGGGGCTGGCGGCGGTATATTACTTTGGTTTTCGGAAGAATTAATGTGCCTCTGATGACAACAAAAAGCACAGCCCGACAAGGCTGTGCTTTTGTGACTGAAAAATGGGTCAGATCATAAAATCTTCACCCTGCCAGAGACCGTCCTGCGGGGCGTGCACATGCGCCTTTTTGGATTGAGGTTCGTCTTTTCCGATGGCGACCACCTCGCGCTCGCGGCCGTTGCCGTTGGCGGGTATTTTGCCGCCGGCGTGCAGATCCACCATGTGCACGTTCAACAGCTTTTCGACCGTTTCCAGCCGGTTCATCACCGAAGCCATGGATTGGCCGATCGTATCGGGAAGCCGGTCGTGATGCAGGTCCACCATTTCATCCTTGGGCCTGCTGCGCACCACCACCTGGCCGGGTACGCCGACCACCACTGAATTGGCCGGCACGCTTTTGACCACCACGGCATTTGCGCCAATGCGGCTGCCTGGCCCCACCCGGATGTTGCCGAGCACCTTGGCGCCCGCGCCGATGACTACATTATCCTCGATGGTGGGGTGGCGCTTGCCCTTCTCCAGGCTGACACCGCCCAGGGTGACACCGTGGTAGAGCGTGACGTTATTGCCAATTTCGGCGGTCTCGCCGATGACCACGCCCATGCCGTGGTCAATGAAGAAGCCAGAGCCGATGGTTGCGCCCGGGTGGATTTCGATGCCGGTGAAAAAGCGCGTCAATTGCGACAGCCACCGCCCGGCCAACTTGAGCCGGTGAGTCCACAGCCAATGCGCGGCCCGGTGGCTCCACAGCGCGTGCAGCCCGGGATAGCTTAAAATCACTTCAAAGCGGGTGCGCGCGGCCGGGTCGCGTTCGAAAACGGCACGCAAATCATCCTGAAGGGTGTGCAATAGTTTCATCGTAATCCCTGCCTTTTACCGGTAAGCTGACTGCCGGGAATTGTCAATCTGTCAGATCCGCGAACAGGGGTGTGCTCAAATAGCGTTCGCCAAAGGACGGAATGATCACCACGATCAGCTTGCCGGCGTTTTCGGGGCGGCGGGCCACCTGCAACGCGGCCCAGGTTGCTGCGCCCGAACTGATGCCCACCAGCAGGCCTTCGCGCCGCGCCATCTCGCGTGCGGTGGCAAAGGCATCTTCCGCCTTGACGCGGATGATCTCATCGTAAATTTGGGTGTTCAATACTTGTGGAACGAACCCGGCGCCAATGCCCTGGATGGGGTGCGGCCCCTTCACGCCGCCGGAAAGAACCGGCGAGGCATCAGGTTCGACGGCGATGGCTTTGAAGGAGGCCTTGCGCGATTTGATCACCTCGCCGATGCCGGTGATGGTGCCGCCGGTGCCCACGCCCGCCACCACGAAATCGACTTTGCCGTCGGTGTCGCGCCAGATTTCTTCGGCGGTGGTGCGGCGGTGGATTTCGGGGTTGGCCGGGTTGTTAAATTGCTGCGGGATGAAATAACGCGAGTCGCTGGCTGCCAGTTCTTCCGCTTTGCGGATGGCGCCGGCCATGCCCTCGGAGCCGGGAGTGAGGATCAGTTCGGCGCCGTAGGCGCGCAACAGCATGCGGCGTTCTTTGCTCATCGTTTCCGGCATTACCAGGGTGCATTGATAGCCGCGCGCGGCGGCGACAAATGCCAGCGCGATGCCGGTGTTACCGCTGGTGGGCTCAAGGATGATCGTATCTGGCTTGATCTTGCCGGCTTTTTCGGCCGCGTCGAGCATGGCCACGCCAATGCGGTCTTTGACGCTGTGCGCCGGGTTGAAGAATTCCAGCTTGGCGACCACTTCGGCCACGCTGTCTTTGGTTAGGCGATTCAGGCGAACGAGCGGTGTATTCCCGATCAGTTCAGTGACGTTATTCGCGATTTTCATGTGGTTTCTCCTAAAAGTACGAATAAAAAGTGAAGTGTTAAAAGACTCGGCCAACTGGCAAAACAAAACGGCGGGCAAAAGACCAGCTTTTCCCATTCGGGAATCGCGGGGCTGTTGTTCGCCGCTTGCCAGTTGGCCGTCAGGATGTACGAATGGACCTGGTCAGCGGTGCTACAACGAGCCCCGCTCCAGACACATGCAGGTCAAATTCTTTACATCAACAATTTTGCTAGACATAGTCGAGATTATAGACCTATTTTATCGAAAGTCAAGGCCAGTTTCTATGTTCAACCGTGCTTGTACCAGGTTTTTAACGGCAAAGAAACGCCTGTCAGCGTCTCTCTGCCGCGATTGGGGGGATGAGATTTCGCCCGGAAAAAGAAAATCAACGCAGGAAGAAGGACAAAATGACCAGCAGGGCAATAAAGCTGCCTGCCAGGATGCCAATGCGCTTCAGGTCGCGGATGACCGGGCTGTAATCAGGCGTGAATTCATTCGAGCTGCTGGTGATGCGGCTGGCGGCAATCTTTTCGGCTGCCGGGGCAGAAGTGACCGTTCCGGAAGAGACCTGACGCTTTTGTTTCTTGCTCATTCGTATCTCCTATCGACTTTCAAATATTCAAGCAACCTGTCAAATGTTACTCGCGACAGAGTCGCAGTTTGGACATGATTTTGCCGACCGGCCTTTAGCGTTCGTCCCGCAAATCGGCCACCACGATGATACGCTGCTTGTCCACCATATACGGGTAGCACGAAATCAGCGTGACGACCGCATCGCGGGTTGGAGCCATCACTTCCACCTGATCAGGTTGAACGATGAGCGTTTCGCGCACCGTGTAAACGTAAGACCGTTGATTGGTGTAAATGACAATCTCGTCGCCGGCTTTCAACTGGTCGAGATCCCGGAAGATCTGCCCGTAGATATCGTTGTGGGCTGAAAGGACCAGGTTGCCTTTTTGGCCGGGATTGACCGGATTGATCAGGCTCTGACCGACACCTTTTTTAAGCTGCTCGGGCAAATCGCCCATCACAATCGGCGCATCCACCCGGATTGCCGCGATCTGAATGCGCTGCGCCTGTTCGGGGCTGGCGGTGGGCAGCGGCAGGTTCGCCAGGCTTTGCACCATCGGGCGCAGGTGTTCCGGGATTTCGGCCTCGTTGAACTGCGACCCGCCGGGCGAATTGGGCGGGGTGTGGCCTGACGGCAGCACAACCGCCCGAATCAACGGGGTGGGCGTCAGCGTGGGTTGGATGAGCGCTGACGCAGCTTCGGCGTTGATGACCTGCAACCCGTAGAACGTGTTCACCAGCACAATCACCAGGCCAATCACGGCGGCGAATTCAACCACAAACAGCAGCCGGTCCATCCACACCCGGCGGGGCGAACGCGGCGCTGGCGAAGGGGCTTCCAGTATCTCAGTCCGCAATCCCTCCAGCGGGGCGGTCTCGGGTCGTGGTTCTACCTGGATCACGCGGCCGGTGCGCCGGTAAGCATCCAGGCGGCCCTGGCGCTCAGCGCGCCGTTTTTCCATCAACAGGTGGCGTAGTTCTTCGGTTGTCAGGTCTTCGATCGTTCGCTTCCGAGCCACTTCTGCTCCTGTTTCCGAAGCTGCATAATCTCGGGGCTTAATCAGCGAAATTATACCCGATTTTTCCGGCTTTGCGGGCTTTGAGATGCAGGCTGCCGAATGACCTGGCCGGGGTTGTGTCGGTGATACCTGTTTCAGGCAAGGTTTTTTTGGCTCTCTCGCAAAATGGGTAAAAGCGGATTAGTGACAAAACTGTTTATTTGCAAAAACTTATAAATATTCCCACGGTTTAACAAAAGTATGGTAATAATCGTACCTAT
>CALMIB010000216.1 GCA_937863945.1 uncultured Longilinea sp. | reverse complement strand
AGTGCCGCCGGGTGGAAGTTTATTTGAACGACAACGAAGCCCAGGCGCGCGGCCCCAACCTGATGGATTATGAACTGGCCAAAAGCGCCGGCCAGATTCAACGATCCAACCTCATCCCGGCTTATTACGATCACCTGCGCAAATTGATTGATTTCGATGTGATTGCTGAAAACCCGCAGCGCATCGTGGTCGATTCGATGTACGGCTCCGGGCGCGGCGTCATCCGCGGCATTTTGCAGGGCACCGGCTGCGAGGTGGCCGAGGTGCGCGGCGAAATGAACCCTGGTTTTGGCGGCGTGCACCCCGAGCCGATTGCCCGCTACCTGGGCACGCTGGCCGGGGCTATCAGCACCGGCGCGGGGCACTTTGGGATTGCCACCGACGGCGACGCCGACCGCACGGGGGCGATGGATGAACGCGGAAATTTTGTTGATCCGCACAAGATCATGGCGCTGGCGCTGCGTTACCTGGTGGAAAAGCGCGGATTGACCGGTTCGGTGGTGCGCACGGTATCGACGACGCGCATGATCGACCGGCTGGCGGCGCGTTACGGCCTGACCCTGCATGAAACCCCGGTCGGTTTCAACCACATTGCCGATTGGATGATGAAGGAAGATGTGCTGATCGGCGGTGAAGAATCAGGCGGCATTTCCTTCAAGGGGCACATCCCGGAAGGCGACGGCGTGTTGATGGGCCTGCTGGTGGTGGAGATGGTGGCCGCTTACGGCATGTCCCTGGGCGAACTCGTCAACGATCTGTTGGAAGATGTGGGACCGGCCTTCTATGAGCGCAAAGACCTGCGCCTGAAGCGGCCGGTCGCCAAGGACCAGATGATCGCATTCCTGGTCAACCAGGCTCCCAAGGAAATCGGCGGCGAGCGGATTGCTGAAATCAGCACCATCGACGGCGTGAAGTACATCATGGCTGATGATTCCTGGCTGCTGGTACGCCCATCGGGAACCGAGCCGGTGCTGCGTGTGTATGCCGAAGGCCGCAACGCGGCAATGGTGCGTTCGCTGCTGGGGTATGGCGAAGAGATTGCTGCCAGAGTCGTATAAACCTGAATTCATGTGGAAAAGTGAACGGATTGTCTTTTCAGGCGATCCGTTTTTTGTTAATCAAACCACCCTGCCGGCCTGGCAGGGTGGTGAATCAAGCGGTGAGAAGAGAGAGGTGCAGCGGTGAAAACGCCTCCTCAACCGTGCGAATGAGTCAGCATCAGGAATGGGACAGACGCAGCCGGCGGGCCAGGAAGATCACCAGCAGCAAGATCGCAGCCGCGCCAAGCAAACCCGGCAAACCCACATCCTCGGCGAAACCGGTTTGCGGCAGGGCCGTGGTCGTTCCGGTGATCTGTGTGCTGGCGGCGACCTGGGTCTGGAAGGCGGCCACGGTTGCCGTCCGGGCAGCCGGATCGGCCAGCCCCGCGGCGATGCTGGTGGCGGTCAAATCCGCGGTGGCGGTTGCCACAGCCACGACGGGCGTGTTGGTGGCCGGTACCGCCGTGTTGGTGGGGGCGCCGGCCGTCTGGGTGAGCCGTTGAATGTTCAGGCCGGCTGCCTGCGTGGCGCTCATGGCCGTGGCCGTATTGTTGGCATTGATCACCGCGGCGGTTTCTCTCAGTGCCTGAGTCTGTCTGGGTTGGCCGAGGAAGATATACAATCCCAGGCCAATCAGGCTGATGACAAAAATGGCGGCAATGATACCAACCGCCAGTTTGAAATTGCGGTTGCCGCCCTCATCGTCCTTCTGGGGCTCCTCGCCGCCCGGTGTGTTTTCCGGTTCCTGAGAAAAATCTTCGAACTGGGAGTCGTCGAAATCATTCAAGCTCATGGTGGGCACCTCTCTCGATCAAGTTTTCTACACGTTGATGTTATTCTAGCACATCCAGGTTTTGCAGGGGAATGGCAACAACCTCTTCATTTTCCATTTGAACGTTGGCCACCTGGGCATGCAGCCCGTTGGGCAGCGTGGCAATGCCCGGCCGGACGTAAACCACCGTCCCGATGCGCCCCTGATAGGGAAGGCTGAGGATGCGCACCCGTGCGCCGGCCTCCAATTCCGCGGTTTCCCGTGTGTCCAGTCCGGCGGCA
>CALMIB010000215.1 GCA_937863945.1 uncultured Longilinea sp. | reverse complement strand
CCATCGCCAGGCCGGTTAGATCATCCCGTTTCACCCACAGCCGGGGACCTCCCAGAAGGGCGCTCAGCCGCGGCAGCGGCTCGATCGGCGTGGGTAAATGCGCAATCCGGATACGCGGCAGCTTCATAGTCCCACTTCCCGGCGCGTGCGTTTTTGACCGCGTCGGCGCATCCAGTCCAGCAGTTTCGGCAGCAGGCGGGTATAGAGGGTGTACCCGTTGCGGCGCGCAGGATAATCCCAGGCACCCAGCGTGCGCAACACCTTCCCGCCCAGGCCCTCTTTAAAGCGGTAAACGCCCCACATCGAATCGGTTTCATCGAATGTTTCCGGCGCGCCCCACAAATCATACAGCCGGCAGCCCTTTTCCTTCGCCAATCGCATGGCTTCCCACTGCAGCAGGTAATTGGGCATTTTTTCGCGATGCTGGCTGCGCGACATGCCGTAGATGTACCAGGCGCGCCCGGCGAACCAGAAGATAAACACCCCGGCCACCGTTTCGCCCTCCACCTCGGCAATTAACGGGCAGGCCATATCGAGATCCACATAGTGATTCCAAACGGTTTCATAATAAGATTGCGGCCGGATGACAAACCCATCCCGCACCGAAGTTTCAGCGTACATGCGGTAAAGATCGTCGTAATCGGCTTTACCGCCCCGCCGCACCGTAACGCCCTTGCGCTGTGCCAGGCGCAGGTTGTAGCGCGTCTTTTGCTTCATGCGCGCCAGCCAATCCTCTTCGCTTCCGTTCAAATCGAGCATCACCGTGTTGCGAAATTGGACCTGGTCGCTCGAAAAGCGCCAGCCGCGTTCGGCCAGCTCGCGTTGCACCGCCGTGCCGGTCGCATCCACTTCATCCTCCGTTGAACCGGGCTCATTCCACCCCAGCACAACCTCCGGATCCATTTTCAGGAACAGGGCGTGTTTCGACCTGGCAAAATCCTCCAGATCATCCAGCACGCGCCTTCGCAGCGCTGCATCGTTCCAATCCATCAACGGTCCGCGCGGGATATACAGCACATTCAGGCGCGCTGAAAAACCGCCCAGGCGCAGTTCACGCTGCAGGATCAGCGCGGCTGCGCATACCCGCCCGGCGGCATCCCGCCACACGCGCGGTTCGGCTTTCCAACCAACCTGCGCCTTGATCTGCCCCCACTCCCAGGTTTGCAATAAATGCGCATTCGGCAGATGCGCGATTGACCGATTCCATTCGTCCGGCAGCCAGGATTCGCGCACCATGTCCGTGCCAATCCCGGCGGGGGGAAGGAACCGGTCCGCCACGCCAGGAGGGCGCGGTCGTGGCCGGCGCCGGCCAACGGTCGCGGCAATCCGCCTGGCGGGAAAAAGCCGGCCTGATTGATCTCCGGCTTGATTTCAAGCGATCCATCCTCGATGCGGCAGGCATATACCAGCAAAAATCCGTTTCCGCGCGGGTCATCGTCAATAAAATATCCCTGCAACAGGCGGCCGACTCGCACCCGCAGGCCGGTTTCTTCCAGCACCTCGCGCCGGGCCGCATCCATAGGATCTTCATCCACTTCCACGTAGCCTGCCGGTAGGTACCAGCAATCCTTCCAGGGTGCTATTGCGCGCCGGACCAGAAGCAGGCTGCCGTTTTGCTCAATCAGCCCCGCGGCGCTCAGCTTTTGCTGCGGATAGAATATCCAGCCGCAGCGCGGGCAGGCTTCGCGGGCGCGTTCATCCCAAATCACCTTCAGCTCGGCTCCGCATTGCAGGCAGAAATGGGCCACAGGCTCAACCCTCCCGGCTGCGCTTGACGGCGCGCAAATACACCTGGTAGAGAAGCGGTTGGTAAACCCGATCCCAGGCGCGCACCGACCGCATCAAGCGTCCGCCGAAGCCCCGTTTGAAGCGGTAAACGCCCCACAACCCATCCGAACGTTGCTCGAACTGGCTTTCCAGCGTTTGCTCGTCCTCATCGGGGACGCCCCACAGGTCATAAGTTTTGCAGCCGCGGGCAGCCGCCCAACGCATGGCTTCCCATTGCAACAGATCAGTCGGCATGCGATTGCGCTCTTCATCCGAGCTTGCGCCGTAAAGATACCAGGCGCGCTCCCCGGCGGCAAATGCCATAATGGCTGCCAGCGGTCGGCCCTGATATTCAGCCTGCAACAGCACAGCTTTACCGGTTGCAGTAAACAGGTCGTAAACCCGCCGGTAATAGGCCAGCGTATGCACGCCAAAGCCGTCACGACTTCCGGTGGCCATCATTAACTGTTGGAAGGCATCCAGATCATTGCTTTCGCGAATGACAACTTCCTTTTTTTGCGCCAACCGGATGTTGTAGCGCGTTTTTGGCTTCATGCAGGCCAGCCAGTCCTCCTCGCTGCCCGAAAGATCGATCAGCACCGTCCGGCGCGGTTGAATCGCGGAGGAAGGAATAAAGCCGCTCATTTTCACGGCAAGGTCCGCATCCTCATCCTCCCACGCGTCCGGTTCGACTTTGAGCAAAATGGCCCTCCGGCGCCGGCACAGCGCATCCACTTCCGGCCACAATGCCGACCAATCCTCGCCGACCGGTCCCTTGGGGATGTAAGCGATGGTCAACCCCAGCGGCAGCCGCCGGAAGAGGATTTGCGCGCCGCTTTCACCAACCCGGATGCGCTCAGGGGTCCAATCAAAATCGCCCTTAAGGTCTCCCCACTCACCCGATTGCAGCAGGTGGGCTTTTGGGTTGCCGGCCAGAAACGAATCCCATTCGGTGCGGGTCAGCGTGGGCATCAGTCAATCGCGGTCAAATCTGGAGGCGGCGTGCAGCGCACTTCCGATCCAGGAATCAGCTCATCCAACAGGCGGATGATCGAAGTGGCGTCGCCTTCTTGCGCCAGGCGGCCGAGCTCATTCACTGCGCGGCGCAATTCCTCACCGTGCAATTCATCCTGCACTTCCAGGTGGTAAATATCCGGATGCGGCGTGGCTTTGAAAGAGCAACCTTCGTCCCATAAATCCTCGCTCAACTTTTCGCCCGGCCGCACTCCGGTGAATACAATCTCAATATCCTTACCGGGCACCAACCCAGACAGGCGGATGAGATCTTCTGCCAGGTCGAGAATGCGCACCTGCTGCCCCATATTGAGGACGTACGTTTCGCCGCCACGGCTCAGGGTGGCGGATTGCAACACCAGGTACACAGCCTCTGGAATGGTCATAAAATAACGGCGCATATCCGGATGGGTGATGGTAATGGGCCCGCCCCGCGCAATTTGCCGCTTAAAAATCGGCACGACGCTGCCGCGGCTGCCCAGCACATTGCCAAAACGAACCACCGAATAGGCCCGCCCGGAGCGCGCCGCCGCATCCAGGACGATCATCTCACCGATGCGTTTGGTGGCGCCCATCACGTTGACCGGCCGGATGGCTTTGTCGGTGGAAATCATCACCAGCCGTTCCACGCCGTGCGCCAGCGACAAATCCACCAGATTACGCGTGCCCAGGATGTTGTTAGTGATCGCCTCTTCGACGTTTTTCTCCATCATCGGCACGTGCTTGTGCGCCGCCGCGTGGAAAACCACCTGCGGCCGGTAGCGCATCATCACGTTTTCCAGGCGATCACGATCGCGCACATCGCAAATCAGAGGGCGCGCCGGCAGGCTAGGGAAGCTCTCCTGCAAATCCAGCAGCGCTTCAAAGATGCTGTTTTCACCGTGTCCCAACATTAACAACTCCGCCGGCCCCCAGCGTGCAATCTGGCGGCAAAGCTCCCGGCCAATCGAGCCGCCCGCGCCGGTTACCAGCACAACCCGGCCGTTCAGGGCTTCGCCGATTTCTTCATCGCGGATGCGTGCCGGTTCCCGCCGCAGCAGGTCGGTGATGTCCACATCGCGCAGCCGGCTGACGCTGACCTTACCGCCCAACAATTCATAGATTCCGGGCATCGTCCGGAAAGGGATACCCTTCAGGCGGCAAACATCCGCCACCGTGCGAATCACGCTGCCGGGAGCGCTGGGAATGGCAATGATGACTTCGTCGATGCGATGGTTATCCAGCAGGCGCGCCATCTCTGTCAGCTTTCCAACCACAGGAATGCCATAAATTTGCTGGTGCTGTTTGGTCGGATTATCATCCACGAAACCCACCGCCAGTAAATTCACCTGCGAGTTTTTCTGAAGTTCGCGCGCCACCAGGGCGCCTGCATCGCCCGCTCCTACAATCAACGCCCGCCGTGTTTTCGATTTCGCGGTACTTTGCGAAGCATTTTCCGCCAGGATGCGCATGGTAAAGCGCAACCCGCCGCAAAGGATGATCGTCAACAGCCAGTCAATCGCCAGTGCAGAACGGGAAAGCCCGGCAAACACGCCCAGGCTGTGCAGGCTGATCATCACCACTGAAACAACCAGGCTGGCGGTGGTCACGGCCAGCACAATGAGCGTCATCTCGCGCACGCTGGCATAGGACCACATGCGCCGGTACAGACCAAAATAAGCAAAGAACAGCGGCTTGACGATCAGTGAAACGCCGATCAACCAGTACACCGTCGGCAAATACGTCAAAAACGCCGGGCCCAGCTCCAGGCGCAAGGCGTAACTGCCCATAGCCGCAGCGACGATCAGCAGCAGGTCTCCCAGGAGGATATAGCGATTGCGAATATTGGGTTTTGTCTTCAACCCTTACCGCCCTTTTAGCCCGAAAACCGTACTGACCGTGCGCACCAGGATAATCACATCCAACACCAGGTTGCGGTGCTTAATATAGTAAAGATCATATTCCTGCTTAATCGTATTGGTATCGATATTCCAGGCATATCCAAAATTGATCTGCGCCCAGCCGGTGAGGCCGGGTTTGACAAACAGGCGCGCGCGGTAAAACGGAATCTTGTCTTGAAATTTCTCAATCAGTTGCGGCCGCTCTGCCCGGGGACCAACCAGGCTCATGTCGCCAACCAGCACATTAAAGAATTGCGGCAACTCGTCCAGGTGGCTGCGCCGCAAGAACCGCCCGACCCCGGTTACACGCTCGTCGTTTTCTGAGGCAGGCCGGGCGCGGCCGTCTTTTTCGGCATCCCGAACCATGGTGCGGAATTTGTAAATCTTATACGGTTTTCCGTACAACCCCAGGCGTTCCTGGGAGTAGAAGAGCGGGAATCCGCTGTCGAGCAGCGTGGCCAGGGCAACAAATGGCAACACGATCAGCATGCCCAGGCAACCCACCAATCCACCCAAAAGGTCCAGCAGTCTTTTCGCCAGGTCATAAAAAGCATTGGCGTGCGCCTGGTCGACAAAGGACCGCAGGATCCAATCGGATTGCAGCAGAGAGATTGGCACGCGTCCCAGTAGCTCTTCATACACGCTGCTGAAAGTGGAGACCTCAATGCCCTGTTCACGGGCTTTTAACAGGGCGTGAAACGTGACTGAATTCATTTCGCCGGTTATGGCAAAAATCAAATCAGAGATATATTCGCGTTCAATGATCGTGAGCAGATCGCTGCCGCCGCCCATCACTTTGACGCCCTCCACTTCCTGGCCAATTTTGGAGGGATCATCGTCAATGAAACCAACCACATGAAAAGGCGCCGGGTAAATCTGGCGCAAGTGCTGCAACAGGGTGCTGCCAGCCCGGCCTGCGCCCACGATGAGTACCCGGCGCATAAATTGCGGCGCGGTGAAGATGCGGATGTACAACATGCGCCAGCCGAGTTCCAATACGAAAGCTGCCAGCACAAAACCGGCCACGCCGCGGCGCGGAAGCGGATCTTCGGCAACAAAGAAAAACAGCAGGTACGCGATCATGCCAATTCCGGCCGCAAGCGCGATTCCCCGCAGGGTGTCGCTGCGATTGTTGGCGCGGCGCACGTCATAAAGCTCGATCAACAGGATAATCCATACGATCGGAAGCAGGATAAACCAGGTGGGAACGCGCTGATCCAGGAATTCCCAGGAAAAATTCAGCCAGGCATCCCCCTGTGCCCAAAAATACAATGCAATCACCAGCGCGATGATCGTTACCAGCCCATCGCCAATAAGCAGCAGCATGCGCCGTTCACCGGCGCGCATGCGCCAGAGGGATTTTTGAGAGGATTGCTTTTGAACCATGTTTTATGATTTTACCGCCGATTTGATCAGGCTCCAAAGGAATCCTGTGCCCCAGGCCACGTGCATCACCGCGATGGCCAACGGGACGCCAATTATAAACCGGCGATCGCGTTTTTTGCGAGCCACCGGGATCGATCCGGCCGCCAGGATCAGGAAATAAACTCCCAATTCGAACAGCAGCAACCAGCGCACCAGGGGCAAAAATAATGCCGCGATCATCAAAATGACCAGAGAAGCCGTAAAGACCGGGGGCAAAGCCTGCCGCCAGCGCAGCGTAGCCGGGTAGCGTTTCAGCATGCGCAGTTTCCAGTAGCCGTAGCGGAAATACTGCTTTGCCAGGCCGGATAGCGTGGGGCGGGCGAAATAGACGGAGCGGATGGCGGGATCGAAGTACACCTTGCCGCCCTGCAGGCGGATGCGCGTATTGAGCTCGTAATCCTCGTTCGACAGGAGCGTTGGGGCGTACCGGCCGACCCGGTTGAGCGTATCAGCGTAAAAAGAGCCGAAGGGAACCGTATCAACCAGGCCAGGTTGATCGGAATAGCGGTAGCGCGCATCGCCCACCCCCAGCGGGTGGGCGGCGGCAGCGGCAATGGCACGCGCGATGAATGTTGCCCC
>CALMIB010000214.1 GCA_937863945.1 uncultured Longilinea sp. | reverse complement strand
GCTGCCGGGCCCGGCGCCGCGAGGCGCTCAGGCTGACCAGGCGCGACACCACCACGGCCACGTAGCCCACGCCGGTGAACTGCTCGATCATGGCAATCACCCGCGCCGCCGCGCTGACCGGCACCACGTCGCCCAGGCCAGTGGCCGACAGGTTGGTGAAGCTGAGGAAGAGCAGTTCAATGAAGGTGAGCGGCTGACCGGGGTGGGTGGCATATACAAAACTGCCCGGAATCCAGGCCTGGCAGACCAGGTAAAAGTAGGCGTAGCCCCAGGCGAACAGCGTGAAGGTGACCCCGGCAGCGAACAGCTCGTCAACGGTCACGTCGTCGTCGTTCAGCATGTACACGATCAGGCTGCCGGCCGCGTAAAAGTACAGCAGCCCCTGCAGCAACGCCGACCAGACGATCAGGCTTTCGTTGACAATGAAGATGGAGAGCAGCGTCAGCACCAGCGCGGGCGCGGCCAGCAGGATGGCGATCCAATCGCGCGCCGGGCTGCGGTTGACCACCCACACCACCAGCAGCAGCAGCAGCGCGCCAAACACGCTGATCACCGCGCGCTGGCTGTGCAGCCCGTCAAAAGCAGCGTACAGGATCAATTGCAGCAGTTGCGCGGCCAGCAGGAAGGCGTTGGGGTTATAGCGCCCCAATATTTTTCGCATGGTTCCCCCCCGGATTTACAGAAACTGTTCGGCAAAATGGCAGGCAGCCTGGTGGCCGGGGCGCAGCTCGCGCAGTTCCGGTTCCTCCTGCGAGCAAATCGCCTGCGCGATCGGGCAGCGCGGATGGAAGCGGCAGCCGGACGGCGGATTGATGGGGTTGGGAATCTCGCCGGCGGGCATGGTCTGGGTGCGGCGCTTGTGCGGGTCGGGCACCGGCACGGCGGCCATCAGCGCCTGGGTGTAGGGGTGCAGCGGGTGGCTGTACACTTCCTTCAGGTCGCCGATTTCGGCCATGCGCCCCAGGTAGAGGATGCCGATGCGGTCGCAGATGTATTTGGCCGTGGCCAGGTCGTGCGTGATGAACAGGTAGGTCAGGTTGAACTCCTGCTTAAGCTGCACCATCAGTTCCAGCAGCAGCGCGCGCACGCTCACGTCGGCCATGGCGATGGGTTCGTCGGCCAGCACCAGGTCGGGCCGGGTGATCAGCGCGCGCGCGATCACCACGCGTTGGCGCTGCCCGCCGGAGATTTGATGCGGATATTTGTTGATGAAATAGCGCGCCGGGCTGAGCCCCACGCGTTCAAAAATGTCCAACAGCGTGTCGCGGTGCTTCTCGGCCGCCTCGGGGTAGTGAATCTTGAGGCCCTGCACCACGCTGTCGCCCAGCGTCATGCGCGGATTGAGCGAAGCCATGGGGTCCTGGAAGATGACCTGCATGCGCCGGCGCAGGTGGCGCAATTCGCGCTCGTTCTGGCGTCCCAGGTCGATGCCGTCGAACAGCACCTTGCCTTCGGTGGGCGTTTCCAGCCCGATGGCCAGCCGCCCGATGGTGGTCTTGCCGCTGCCCGATTCGCCCGCCAGCCCGAAGGCCTCGCCGCGGCGAATGTTGAAGCTCACCCCGTCCACCGCGCGGACGAAATCCTTGCGCCCGGCCAGCAACTGGTCGAGGAAGCTCTTCTGCACCGGGAACCATTTCTTCAAGTCCTGGATTTCCACCAGGTTATCCTGCAATTGAGGAGACAGTTGCGCGTTCATGCGGCCACCTTGAGGGTCTTCTCTTCTTTTTCGGGGTGATCCTGGTAGAGCCAGCAGTGCACCCAGTGGCCGGGCGCGGCTTCGTTGAGGCCGGGCCGGTAACGTGAGCAGATGGGCATGGCCACCGGGCAGCGCGGGTGGAAGCGGCAGCCCGAGGGCGGCCGCGCCAGGTTGGGCGGTTCGCCGGGCATCTTGTACAGCTCCTTGCGCTCGTTGATCTCGGTGGTGGGCACCGAGGCCAGCAGCCCCTGCGTGTAGGGGTGCAGCGGCCGGTCGAAGATGCGGTTGACCTCGCCCAGTTCCACCAGGTTGCCGGCGTACATCACCGCCACACGGTCGGCCATTTCGGCCACCAGCGCGATGTTGTGGGTGATGGCCAAAATGGTCACGCCGTACACGTCGCGGATCTCACGCAGTTGGTCAACCAGCTTGGCCTCCACGATCACGTCCAGCGAGGTGGTGGCTTCGTCGGCGATGATCAGCCCGGCGTTGAGCACCAGCCCCAGGCCGATCATCACGCGCTGGCGCATGCCGCCGGAGAGCTGGTGCGGGTAGCTGGCCAGGCGGCTCTGCATGATACCCAGCCGCTCGATCAGCGCCTGGATGCGCCTGGCCATGGACTGCGATTCTGCTCCCGCGTCGTGCACCTGGATGGCTTCTGTCAGGTGCTGTTCCACGGTCTGCACCGGGTTGAGCGAGGTCATTGGGTCCTGGAAGATCATGCTGGCCTGACGCCCGCGGTAGTCGCGCAGGCGTTTGTCGTCGAAGGTCAGGATATCTTCGCCGTTGAACAGGATCTGCCCGGCGCTGATTCTGCCGGGCGGCATGATCATGCGCAGCAGCGCCTTGCCCAGCGTGCTCTTGCCGCAGCCGCTCTCGCCCACCAGCCCCAGAATCTCGCCGCGCCGGATGTCGAAGCTGACCTTGTCCACCGCGCTGGTGTCGCCCAGGCGGGTTTTATACGTGACCGAAAGATCGCGGATTTGTACCAGGGGGGGTGTGGTATCGTTCATGGCTTTACAACTCCGCCAGCCGCGGGTTGAGAATCTCGGCGAGGCTCTCTCCCAGCATGCTGAATGATAATGTCACCAGGCTGACCATCAGGCCGGGGTAGGTGATCAACCACCAGGCGCGGCGGATGTAATCCTGCCCGCGCGCCAGGTCGATGCCCCAGTCGGGCGTGTCGGGCGGCAGGCCCAGGCCCAAAAAGCTCAGCCCGGCCTCGGTTAAAATGGCATCGGCCACGTTGACCGAGAAGATGATCACCACCGAGGGAATCACGTTGGGCAGGATGTATTTGGTCAGGATCTGCCAGGGCGGCGTGCCCAGACTGCGCGCAGCCTCAACGTACAGGTCGTTCTTCACCGAAAGCGTCTGCCCGCGCACGATGCGGAAGTAGGTGGGAATGTACAGCACCGCGATGGCCACAATGACGTTGCCGATGCCGGCCCCCAGCACCGCGGCAATGGCAATCGCCAGGATCAGTCCGGGGAACGAGTACAGGCTGTCCATCAGCATGGTCAATATGCGGTCGAAGGGCCCGCCCACGAAGCCGGAGATCAGCCCCAGCGGCACGCCCAGCAAAAACGCGGCGATGGCCGAGCTGAGCCCGACGATCAGCGCGATGCGCGTGCCCCAGATGACGCGGCTGAGCACATCCTGTCCAATCTGGTTGGTGCCCAGGGCAAAGGTGCGCGTGTTGCCGCTCAAATCGCCGACCACTTTGACGCCCGGGAAGTTGGGCAGCAGCGGCTCCAGCTCTTCCATGCTGGCCACAAAGCCGTCGATTTTGCCCTCGGTCAGGTCGGTCAGGCCCAGTTCGTTGGTTTCATAGCGGCGCGGGCGCGGCTGGTAGGTGATGCCGCTGCCGGCCTCCTTTTCCGCCGCGTTCAGCTCGTCGGTGGTCTTGCGCAGCGCCTGGCTGGCCGGGCTGCCGACCACGAACCCGATGTTGTTCTGGTTGGTGCCGATTTCCTTGATCGACGTCACCGAACTGCCGGCGGGCACTACCAGCACGTAACCCAGCGGCACCTCGCCCGGCGCCAGCAGCGCCGGACCGACCTCCTCGCGCGGATCGTAAGGGGCAAACCATTGCGGCGCCACGCCCAGCAGGATGATGAACAACAGCAGCACCGCGCTGACCGCCACGAACCACCAGTCGCCGCCGTACCATTTGCGCGCCAGGAACAGCCGCCGGACAAAGCCGACCTTATCCAGGTCGAGCTGCCACTGGGGGACGGCTTCAGGAGTGGTTTGTTTTTCTTCCATGATGTGTGTCTCCTTTGCGCCGCGTCAGTAGCGAATACGCGGATCGATGAAGGCGTACAGGATGTCCATGATCAGGCTGATGCCGGCCACGAACATGGCAAACACGCCGATGGTGGATTGCACGGCGGTGTAATCGCGCAGTTGGATGCGCTCCACCAGGTAGCGGCCGATGCCGGGCCACGAAAAGGTCGTCTCGGTCAGCACCGCGCCGGCCATCAGCGCGGCGAGTTGCAGCCCGATGAGCGTGAGGATGGGAATGAAGGTGTTGCGCAGGGCGTGCCTGTACACCAGGCGCTGTTCGGGGATGCCGCGCGCGCGCCCGGCGGTGATGAAATCGGATTGCAGCATTTCGATCATGTTAACGCGCGTCAGGCGCACGAACACGCCGGTCAGCGCCAGCCCCAGCGTGAAGGCCGGCAGCACCAGGTGGGCCAGCACCGAGCCCAGCGCCGGCCAGTTGCCGGTGAGAATGGCATCGAGGATGTA
>CALMIB010000213.1 GCA_937863945.1 uncultured Longilinea sp. | reverse complement strand
TTCCTGTTCGAGTAAACCTTTACGGATTTGCGAATGGAATTATGGGTTCTACAGTTTTTTCTTTGGTGGTCTTCTTATTGTGAGTTTTGCCCTGGATCAGCTTGTTATTTATTCATCCAAAAGAAGAAAGTAAGAATCGAAACGAATTGGCATCACCGGGCGGCGTCGCGGCGGAAGGAGCCGCGGCCGGTGCCCCATTGAACCGCGGCGCCGGCGCTGCCGGGCAAGTCGTACACCACCACGCCGGCGTAGGCGCTGTTGACGATCAATTCCAGATCGGGATCGGCATCCACGTTGGCCAGGGTGGGGGCGGGCAAGGCGCCGTTCCAGGTGACGCTGGCCGAGCGCGGGGCGGGCAGGTCCATTTCCACCAGCAGGGCGCCGTTCCAGGCGAGGATGTGCAGTTTGCCACGCGCGCCGGAGCCTTTTTGCGCCCACGAGGTGAACAGTACCTCGGCCTTGCCGTCGCCGTTCAGGTCGGCGGCCAGCGGCTCGGAGGCGAAGCGGTAGAAGCCCTCGGCGGGGTTGTAGACCGCGTAGGGCCAGTTTTCGTGCTCGCTCTTGTCGAGCCAGAAGGCGTGCAGGCGGCCGTCGTAGGAGGCAAACAGGATCTCCTGCAGGCCGTCGCCGTCCAGGTCGGCGATGACCGGGTTGGGCTGGACGGATTCGATGATGTTGTAGTCTTCGCTGATGGGCGCGCCGGTGTCAACCGGGATGGCGCGCCAGTCGAACCCGCCGGCATTGAAGCGGCTGCGGTCGGCGTTGAAGATGTAGAGGGCGATGTAGCGGCTGGGCGGGTATCCGGCGTCGCAATCGTACATGTTGCCGGTGACCACCACCTCGCGCGCTCCGTCGCCGTTCAGGTCGGCGATGGCGGCCGGACCGTCGGCGAAGTTGGCACGGTAGCTCTCGACGCGGGCGCCGTCACAGGCGCCCCAGCCGCGCAATTCAGGGATCAGGCTCTCCCACACGCCGACCTGACCCCAGTATTTGCCGGGGTAATCGACGGGGTTGGCGGGCAGGGTGGCGCCGTTAGGCTGATAGACGTTGATGTAGTGCACGTCCGAGGGCACCACCAGCTCCAGGCGGGCGTCGCCGATGAGGTTGGCGGCGGCGGCGTTGGCGTTGTAGACGCCCCAGGCGTAGCCGTTGAGGTTGCCGCTATCCAGCGGCAATTGCGGCCAACCGGCGCGGGTGTTGCCGCTGGAATCGAGCACCCAGGTGTTGCTTGCGGAGCCGTAGGCGCGCGTGACGATCACCTCGAGCGGGCCGTTGCTGCCGTCCAGGTCGGCCACCAGCAGCCCGCGGAATTCGCCGGCGCCGCCGGAGGGCTGTTTTTGCCATTTGAGCGAGCCGTCGGGGCGGTAGGCCGAGACCAGTCCGCCGCTCTGGGCGACGACGATTTCGCTGGTGCCGTCACGGTCGATGTCGGCAACCACCACGCCGGGCCAGGTGCGGTGGCTGGTGCCGCCGGAGCGCCAGAGGAGTGCGCCGGTTTCACCGTTCAGCGCCCAGAGCGAGTAGGCCGAGGCAATGATTTCGTTGCGGCCGTCGGCGTCGATGTCGAGCACGGCCGGCGAGGAGTACCAGCCGGTTTCACACCAGGAGGCATAGCAGCCGCCGTAGGCCCATTTGAGCGCGGCGGTTACCGGGTGGGTCTGTGAATTGCCGATGAGGGGCAGGTAGAGGGTGTTGCCGCCGGACTGGGCGGCGGCGCGCGCGGCCGGGGCGAGCAGCAGCAGCGCGGCAATCAGGATCCTCAGGTGCAGGCGGGCGGCGGCGGGCGGGGTTGGCATGGGCTAATGGTAACACGGCGGCGAGTGTGGTTTGACCGATGGAAACCGCCTATCGGCTTAAAGAATGGGGGAGGAATGCTGAAGGTTGAATGATGAATGAGGAATGAGAAGAATTGCGGATGGCTGATTTCAGATTGAAGAAGAGAAGAAATAGACTACGGAACATATTATGCCCGCCAGGGTACAGAAGACACGGAAATAAGGTTCGCTGGTCATTTTTTGTGG
>CALMIB010000212.1 GCA_937863945.1 uncultured Longilinea sp. | reverse complement strand
CCGGATGCCTTGGTTAGCTCCCATAAAGACCGATCCCAGTTGTTCGCCTTCAGTGGCTTTCGATACCCATCCAGAACATCAGCGGAAATTCTGGCCGGATCATGCCAGGCTGTCTCGATCAGCCGGTCGCCGTTTTGCAGCAGGCTGTGCGAGATTAACTGGCCGATCCGCTCATATTGCGGCAGCCGGAACAGCGGCAGGATCCAGGCAGGCGCACCGCCACCGGAATAAACGGCGGCATCCACCAGCACCAGTCCCGTGACCCGCTGCGGGTGCGCCAACGCCGTTGATAGTGCCACGGTCCCGCCGGCTGAGTTGCCAATCAGGATAGCCTGATCAATCTCTAGCACATCCATCAGACCAATCACCAATGCCACCTGGGCTTCCGGGCTGTAAGGATTTTGCCCCTGCCACTCGCCTGGCATCGGGCGCTGGGTCAGACCAAAAGCCGGCCGGTCGAAGGCGATCACCGTCCCGGAATTTGCCAGGGGCGCCATTACCTCGCGCCAGGAAAAGACGCTTGCGCCAAAGCCGTGTAGCAGAATCATCACCGGCTCACCGCTGCCAAACTGTTTGTAATGAACATTGATCCCATTTATCAGTACGAAGCGGCTGTCAGAATCAGCCAGGGCAGTTTCGGGAAGCGTACCTTCAAGCGGCGCAACCGGTACCAACAAAGGCGCGACCAGCAAGATGATCATAAGGACCGCCAGCGTGATGGCGATGAAACGAATTGCTTTCACCTTTGCCCTCTATCCACGCGTGCAAGCAGCGCAATACTGGCAGCTACAATTTGCTCCTGCTGCACTTCGCGGCTGATTTCAGCCGGCAGATCTCCAGCCTGGTCGCCGTACCAACCAAATTGGGCATGATTGCCTCCTTCGATTGCCATCCAAATGGTATCGGCCGGAAGTAGTGCGCGGGACTGATCGATTTTTTCGCCTGTTGACAACCCGTCACGAGTTGCATAAATGGACGTTACCTCAACATTTATACCTGTTAGATCGTCGCTGGATGCAGGATAGGCTGCCCATAAAAGCAACCCTTGCGCATCCTCCGGGTTTTGAACCACATAATTGGCTGCCATCGCTCCACCCAATGAATGCCCGCCAACCACCCAATTTTGAATCTCCGGATATGCAGCCATCACGTCAGCAGCACGATCAACATCAAATACTGCTAAATTAAATGGCATCGAGAGAATAAAGACCGGATAGCCTGCCTCGGCAATGGCACGGGCAGCTGGCGCATACGAACGAAAATCGACCCGTCCGCCGGGATAAAAGATTAATGCAGTATCAGCCCGAATTTTGGTTGGTTCAAAAAATGCCCATTCGTCCACACGGACAAATACTTGAGCATCGCTCTCAAGTGCAGCCAGGGCTTGCGGCATGGGTGCAGGCGGCGTATACGCCCATACGGCAAAAACAAATGGCACACCTAATAGCAAACCGATCAGAATCATAATCGCGACTTTCTTTTTCATAGGCCACTCCAGATGAACAATTGACCTGATTCTACCGGGCAGTTGACAAATAACAAGTACAATTCGACAAAACCTGATACAAAATCACAGGTCAATAGGCGAAAAATGACAGCTAATTATCCAAGCAACTCCCGCGCGCGCCGCCAGATTGCGTCAAACATCGCCACGGTCAGCCGGCCGGTTTGCGTGTTTTGCTGGCTGGGATGGTAGGATGCCAGCAGCCAGGGCAGCCCATCACCCAGCGGATAAAATGCGCCGTGGCTGAACTTCAACGCCGGAATGGCAGCCCCGCGCTGGCGATAGGACTGAAGGACGGTTTGAAAGCCGATCGATCCGAGCGCGATGATGCCCTGAATCCCGGGCAATAAATCCAGTTCCGCCAGAAGATACGGCCGGCAGTTTTCCATCTCCTGCGGGGTGGGCTTGTTATCCGGCGGCGCGCAGCGGCAAGCAGCAGTGATCAACACATCCTGCAAAGTCAATCCATCCTCGCGGTTCAGCGCAGCCGGCTGGCTGGCAAAGCCGCTCCGGTGCATGGACGCGAACAGGAAATCCCCCGATGCATCGCCGGTGAACATGCGCCCGGTGCGGTTGGAGCCGTGCGCGCCGGGCGCCAGCCCCACCACCAGCAAACGCGCCTCAGGGTCGCCAAAGGCCGGCACCGGTTTGCCCCAGTACTCCCAATCCCGGTAGGCGCGCCGTTTGACCCGCGCCACCTCCTCGCGCCAGGCCACCAGCCGCGGACATTTGCGGCAGGCGGTAATTTCGCGGCTCAAGGCTTCCCAGGAGTGATTTTCTTCCGGCATGCGCTTCTCCAAATCAGAGGATCAACATGGCATCGCCAAACGAGAAGAAACGGTATTCCAGACGGATCGCCTCCAGGTAGGCCGCCAGGATGGTCTCGCGGCCGGCAAAGGCGCTCACCAGCATGATCAATGTGGATTTTGGCAGGTGAAAATTGGTGATCATGGCATCCACCGCGCGAAAAGCATAGCCTGGCAGGATGTAAATGCTGGTCGGACCGCTCAACGGTGCGACCGCGTCGCCGGGCGCTGCATTTTGCGCTGCCGATTCCAGCGTGCGCACGCTGGTGGTGCCCACGGCGATGATGCGACCACCCGCGCGGCGGGTCGCGTTGATTTGCGCAGCGGTCTCCGCGTTCAATTCGCACCACTCGGTGTGAATTTTATGCTCGCCCGGATCATCTTCAGTCACCGGTGCAAACGTATCCAGCCCAACATGCAGCGTCACCTCGGCAAATTGCACGCCCTGCTCACGCAGCAATTGCATCAATTCGGGCGTGAAGTGCAATCCGGCGGTCGGCGCGGCGGCCGAACCGGGCTGATCGGCGTAAACGGTCTGGTAGCGTTCCTGGTTCGCCAGGTGCGTGTGAATATAAGGCGGCAGCGGCATTTCCCCGATCTTCGGCAGCGCGCCCTCCACCGGTTCCGAAAAACGCACCCGCCGCCGCGAACCTTCCAGCACCTCGATCACCTCGGCCTGCGGCCCGCCGGGAATGGCAACAGTTTTGCCAACCAGCATGCCCTTGCCGCCCACCAGCGCTTCCCAGGTCAGGTCATCCTCACGGCGCAGCAGCAGCAATTCCACCTTGCCGCCGGTCGGTTTGAACGCATGCACGCGCGCCGGGATGACGCGCGTGCGATTGATCACCAGCAAATCGCCGGGGCGCAAATATTCACCCAGACGGAAAAAAGTGCTGTGCTCCAGTTCAGGTACGCCGCGGCGCAACACCAGCAGGCGCGAATTGTGGCGCGGTTCCACCGGCGTCTGCGCAATGCGCTCAGGCGGCAGCGGATAATCAAAATCGCTCGTCTTCATTCAATCCCGTTGGGTCAGAGAATATATCAAATCAGGCGCGGCTGCTGGGATTCTTCCGGGAAAGCCAGCCCGAGATGATCGTATGCCGACCGCGTTGCCACCCGGCCCTGCGGGGTGCGGTCGATAAAACCCAGTTGCAGCAGGTACGGCTCGACCACATCCATGATTGTGTCCGGTTCCTCGGTGATGGAGGCTGCG
>CALMIB010000211.1 GCA_937863945.1 uncultured Longilinea sp. | reverse complement strand
GATGTGCTGCCCGGCGATGAGAATGGCAATATCCGCATCGGCGCTATGCACCTCGGCGTGGACACGGAGCATACCCTGGTCTGCTCAGAAGACCCCAACCGGATGGTCGTCACCATTGGGGTCAAGAATTTGATCATCGTTGACGCGGTGGATGCATTGCTGGTGTGTCCGCGTGACGACGCGCAAAAGGTCCGTGAACTGGTGAAATTGCTCGATCAGAACGGATACCAGCTTTATTTGTAGGAGTGTCATCTTGGAAGCCTATTGCGTCAAATGCAAACAAAAACGAGAAATCGTCAATCCGGAAGCGGATTTTAACAAAGTCGGTGCGCCGATTACGCGCGGCACCTGCCCGGTATGCGGCATGAAAATCTTCCGCATGGGCCGCACCGAGGCGCACGCCGGCTTGACCCCGCCCGAAAAAGCGTCGCGCCAGCCCGCGCGCAAGGGTAAACTGGTGATTGTAGAATCGCCGGCCAAGGCGCGCACCGTCGGCCGTTTCCTGGGCAAGGGGTACACGGTGCGGGCATCTGTTGGCCACGTGCGCGATCTGCTGCGCTCCGAGCTATCGGTGGATGTTGAACACGGCTTTCAGCCGAAATACCGCGTTCCCAACGAGAAACGAACGGTGGTGAAGGAACTGAAAGCGCTGGCAAAGACGGCTGAGGAGATTTACCTGGCCACCGACCCGGATCGCGAGGGCGAAGCGATCGCCTGGCACCTGCTGGAAGCCGCCGAGATCGATCCGCAGCTTTCCAAGCGCGTGGTTTTTCACGAGATCACCCAGCCCGCCATTGAGGATGCTTTTGCGCACCCGCGTCAAATCAACATGGCGCTGGTGGATGCCCAACAGGCCCGCCGCATCCTGGACCGGCTGGTTGGCTACAACCTCAGCCCGCTGCTGTGGGAAAAGGTGCGCAGCCGCCTTTCCGCGGGCAGGGTGCAATCGGTGGCGCTGCGTATGATCGTCGAACGTGAACGCGAGATCGAAGCCTTCATCCCGATCGAATACTGGTCCATCAGTGCAGAACTGCACCCGCAGGGCACCCCCAAAAACAAATACCAGGCCCGCCTGGTGCGCCTGGATGATGCTGAACCGGTGCTTGCGAATAAGGAGGCGGTTGATGCGCTTTTAACCGACCTGGAGAGCGCGGAATTTGCCGTCAGCAAGATCAAGCGCACCGAGCGGCGGCGCAAACCGCA
>CALMIB010000210.1 GCA_937863945.1 uncultured Longilinea sp. | reverse complement strand
GGCAGGTGAACGTCTGCAAGGCGGCGGGGGATTGGTGCCCCTGCGCGGTGGCGATCGCGCTGACAAACTCCTGCTCGGCCACGTCCACGCTGCCGGCGCGCTTCAGGCTTTCACGGGATTCGCAATATTCGCAGGTCAGCGATTGCCCGTCGGGCGCGAAGCTCATCCGGCCGCCGCATTTCGGGCAGGTGAAGCGGCTGGCGTCCACGGCAAGCTCGCTGGCGGCCGGCGCGGGGATGCGGTCGGGATCGACAATCTTATCGGGCTTCAACCGGCCGTCCAAAATGGCGATTTTGCGGCGCGCACGCGATTCGGTGGGCTGGTTGGCGAGAATATCCTCCACCAGCCGGCGCTGTTCGGCCGGATCGGTGCTGATTTCGCTCAACCACCACCAGATTTCGATCTTCTGGTCAAAATCCGGTTCGGTGTTCAGAGCCCGTTCCAGGTAGCGGCGGGCTTCGTCGGCTTCTTTGGCTTTGGCGGCGGCGACGCCGCGCACGAGCAAATCGCGAGTACTGTTTGACATGGCAGGATTTTCCGTGGGTTATTCGAGCGGAGTTAGAGCGCTTCCCGGCTTCAAAAATGCGCGGATTGTTGCGGCAATGGCCTCTTTGCCGCGCGAGCCGCTGGTGAATTCGGTGGTCAACGGTAGGTGGCCGCCATCGCGGGTCACCAGAGCGATGCGGCTGGTGTTTTCACCGTGTTCCAGCACGGCATCGGTAAAATCGCTGAGCAGGTATTCGCCTTCACGCACGCCCAGCAGGCCCATGCGCTTGAGCGTGACCGTGCCGGTGGAGCGGTCGAGCCGCAGCGTGACCACCTGGCCCAGGAAGGCCGCCAGCGCAAGCGCGGTGAGGGCGCAAATGCCGCCGGCCAACATGCCCAGGAAACGCTCGTCCTGGCGCACTGACAGGCCGGGTTGGCGCGAATCGCTGATGAAGCTGTTGATGCTTTGCGCCAGTGCGTCTTTTTTCGAAAAGCCCGAGGAATATACCGGGCTGAGCGGTTGGTTTCGCCATTGATGCGCAGGGATACCCGGTAGGTGTCGTCGCCTTCGCTGTCTTCTGAAATCTCCACCGCCGCACCCTGCAGATCGCTGAGCGGGAAGGTTTGCACCCGGCCGCTGCCAAACAGGTTGCGGGCGGCCAACTGGCAGGTGCCGCCGCTGCCCAGGCGCTGGCATTCCAACACGTACTGCTTGCCCAGGATCAGCGTCAACACAATGCCCATCACCAGTGCGGACAGGCAGATAAGCCATATCAGGATGGGGGTGCGCCGCAGCGCAAGGGTGGTGGGGGTGGATTCAATGATTTTCAAAGCGGTACTCGTTGAATTCGGCCGCAGGTCGATCCCCGATCTGTTGGTAGATATCGTTGGAGGTGGGGTTGGCCAGGTTGGTGAACAGTGCGCAGAACTGGTAGCTGCTTTCCAGATCCAACAGGAGATTCTGAGCTTGTTGCAGGAATATGTCTGCTCGAGCGTGGCTGGAGGGGATTAACATAGGCTATCCCGGTTGATAGGCAATGGGATTTACTGAAAAGAGTATAACCTACCCGACCGGGAGTTACAACCATCCAGGTCGGGCTTCTGAATAAAATGTCTTTACACTCGCGCCGGTTAAAACCTTAAAAATTTGATCAAATTAATAGGAATTTCCGCTTGACGAATGGGGCGGTTTTTTCTACACTTATGTGTGTTGTAAAAAAATACTGTGCATTCTGTCAATGAATGGTACTCAGGTTTGTTCAAGACGGATCGACCTATCCCCTGATCAATTAAATAATTTGTGAATTCCTCATAGAGACAGGCGAAAACGCATGAATTCTCCAAGTGTTGATGCTCCCCTGGTTCAGTCCGCCCGCCGGCGAGGCCTCAGCGGGCCGCAAAAAAGGCAGGTGCGGACATTTTTCCTGGCGTTGGGCTACCTGGCTCCATCGTTGATCATCTTTCTGGTTTTTATTTTCATTCCGCTGGTGCGTACCTTCTGGCTCAGCAGCTACATCACCGATCCAATTGGCCGCCCGGCCATGTTTGTTGGCCTGATGCAGTATAAAAAACTGTTTGCCACGCCGGTTTTTATGAACAGCCTGATGCGCTCGCTGACCTTCGTTCTGTATACAGTGCCCACCACGCTGTTGCTGGCATTGATTCTGGCGTCGTTGGCCAATTTGCGCTTGCGTTTCATTTCGATTTTTCGGATCATTTTTTCCCTGTCCATCGCGGTATCCGGTGCGACAGCGTCGTTGATGTTCATGTACCTGTATCACCCGTCGATTGGCAGCATCAATTACCTGCTGGAGCTGATCGGCATCACGCCGATTCCCTGGTTGGTCAGCGAAAGCAGCGCGCTGCCGGCAGTTTCACTGGTTTCGGTGTGGTTGCAGTTGGGCCTCAACACCGTTATTCTGCTGGCGGCCATGCAGAGTATCCCGGATGAATTGTACGAGTCCGCGATGATTGATGGGGCCAACGGCTGGAGCCGTTTTGTGCATATCACCCTGCCTTTCCTGTCGTCCACTTTCTTCTTCCTGTTGATCGTGGATGTGCTGGCGGCGTTTCAGACTTTCACCCCCATTCACATCATGACCAGCGGCGGGCCGCTCGAATCGACCAACCTGCTGGTGTATTCAATTTACCGAGAATTCTACTTCAACGGGCAATACGGCTTTGCCGCGGCGCAATCGATCATGCTGTTCCTGATCATGCTGGGGTTGACGATCTTCCAGTTCACCGTGGTCGAGAGAAAGGTATTCTACGAATGAACCAATCTCATCTCCTGCGCAAAAGGTTGCTGGCCATCCTGGCATACGCTGTCATGATCATCGCGGCGCTCATTGTGATCTACCCGATCTATTCGGCCGTGAACATCAGCCTGCTCAAGGATACCGAGGTGGCCCAGTATCCGCCGCGGTTGTTCCCCAGTTCATTGAACCTGGCGAATTTTACCCGCGCGCTCGAGCAGGCGCCGCTGCCGCGTTACCTGTTGAACAGCATCATCCAATCATTACTGGTAATGATCGGGCAGTTGATCACCGCCAGTCTGGCCGCCTATGCCTTTGCCTTTCTGAACTTCAAAGGTCGTAATTTCTTCTTTTTGGTGTTCATGGCAACCATGATGATCCCCTGGGAAGCGACCATCATCCCCAACTACCTGACTATCAAGCAACTGGGTTGGACGGATACCTTCCAGGGCCTGGCGGTGCCCTTCCTGGCGACCGGCTTTGGAACTTTCCTGCTGCGGCAATTCTTCCTGAAGATCCCGCGCGACCTGTACGATGCCGCCGTGATGGACGGCTGCAGCAATTTCCGCTTTCTCACCACCATCGTCGTGCCGCTGGCGCGCCCGGCGCTGGGCACCCTGGCTGTATATTCCTTCCTGCAAACCTACAACCAGTACCTGTGGCCGCTGTTGATCACCAACGATGAATCCATGCGCACCGTGCAGATTGGCATCGCGCTGCTGCAGGACGAGGAACGCCTGATGTTCAACACCGTGCTGGCCGGCGTGGTGATCATCCTGATTCCGACTTTCCTGCTGTTCATCTTCAGCAACCGCCAGCTCATCCGTGGCCTGACCGCCGGGGCAGTCAAAGGCTGACCTTCACCGGCGTGCTTGCAAACCGTTCCACTCCACCATTTTGAGGAGGATGAAATGAAACGTTCGTTGTTTGCCCTGATGGCTGTCCTGACCGTGCTGAGCATGGTCCTGGCAGCCTGTGCGCCGGCCGCCACCCAGGCACCGGCATCCGCCGCGACCCAGCCTCCGGCTGCCACTGCCGTGACCAACCCGACTGCGACCATCGCTCCGCCCAAGAGCGCCGACGCGGTCAAGATTGCCTTCTGGCACTCGATGGCTGGCGACATTGGCGGTAAGGCCATCCCGACCATGGCCAATGAGTTCAACGCCTCGCAGGATAAATGCTACGTTGAACCGATCTACCAGGGTTCGTACGATGACTCGCTGAACAAGCTCAAAGCCGGCCTGCAGTCCAAAGACACGCCCGCCGTGGTGCAGCTCTATGACATCGGCACGCGCCTGATGGTTGACCTGAAGGTCATCACCCCCGTGCAGGATTTCATCGACAAAGAGGGCTACGACCTGAGCGACCTCGAACCGAACGTGTTGGCGTACTACACCGTGGACGGCAAGATCAACTCGATGCCGTTCAACACCTCCACGCCCATGCTCTACTACAACAAGGACCTGTTCAAGGCTGCCGGCCTGGATCCTGAAAAGCCCCCACGCACCTTCGTGGAGTTTGAGGAAGCCGCCCGCGCTTTGACCACCAAGGAAGGCGACAAGACCACCGTGTATGGCGGCGCATTCGCCATTTACGGCTGGTTCTTTGAGCAGTTCCTGGCCGTTTCCGGCGGGTACTACGTTAACAACAACAATGGCCGCGACGGCTATGCCACCGAGGCCACCTTCAACAGCCCCGAAGGCGTGGCGATCTTCGACTGGTGGAAGAGGATGGTGGACGAGGGCATCCTGGCGAACTACGGCCGCAAGACCGTGGACACCCGCAATGCCTTCATCGCCGGCCAGACGGCCATGTTCATCGACTCGACCGCCGTGCTGCGCGGCGTGATGGACAGCGTGGCCGGCAAGTTCGAGGTCGGCACAGCTTACCTGCCCCGCCCGAACGAAGCCGCCTACGAAACCGCCGGCACGATCATCGGCGGCGGTTCGCTGTGGATCATCAACAACCGCCCGCAGGAAGAGCAGGATTGCGCCTGGGAATTTATCAAGTTCCAGGCATCGCCTGCTCAGCAATCCTACTGGCAGACGATGTCCGGCTACTTCCCCATTCGCAAGGCCGCCTATGATGAGCAGTTAACCAAGGATTGGGTTGCCAAATACCCGCAATTCCAGACCGCCATTGATCAACTGCACATCGCGCCAAACAACCGCGTGACCCAGGGCGGCCTGATCGGCGTGTTCCCGACCGCCCGCCAGACGATTGAAACTGCGATTGAAGAGCTGTTGGCCGGCAAGGGTACCTCGCAGGAAATCCTGGACAAGGCAGCCGAGGCTGTGACCCAGTCGCTGAGTGAGTATTACGTTTCCATGGGTATCCAGCCCTAATCCGAGTCCGATGTTGCAATTTGCGAGGGGTGGTAACTGCACGTTGGGGTTGCCACCCCTTCCATTCCTGAGGGAGAACGGTACAATGAAGGCATTCCCGGTATTGAGCGCGGTGCTGCTGGCAGCGATTCTACTGATGAGCGCGTGTTCATCCCTTTCGACGCAGCCGCCGGCTCCGCTTGAGGAGAGTCTGACGATGAATATATTGAACATTGCCCACCGTGGCGCGCGTTCACTGGCACCGGAAAATACCCTGCTGGCCGCCGAGAAAGGCCTGGCGTTGGGCGCCGACCTGTGGGAGCTGGACGTGGCTGTGACGCAGGACGGCGAGCTGGTGGTGCTGCACGACGACACGCTGGAACGCACTTCGAACGCTGTGCAGGTGTTCCCCAATCGCAAGCCGTGGGCGGTGTGGACCTTTACGCTGGCTGAACTCCGCCAGCTTGACTTTGGCGGCTGGTTTATTGAGAAGGACCCCTTCAAGCAGATCCAGGCCGGGGCGGTCAGCGCCGCGGAACAGGCCGGCTTCAAGGGCGCGCCCATCCCGACGCTGCGCGAGGCGCTGGAATTCACCCGCGATCACAATTGGCGCGTCAACATCGAGATCAAGGATGCCAGCAACACGCCCGGCGATGCTTTTGTGGTGGAGAAGGTCGTGGAACTGGTCAAAGAGCTGGATATGCTCAACCGGGTGATCATCTCTTCGTTCAACCATGATTACCTCAAACGGGTTCAGGCAGTCGAGCCGGACCTGGTGACGGCGGCGCTGGTGGATCGGGCGGTGGCGGATCCGGTGGCGCTGCTGGAGGAAACTGGCGCGCAGGCATACAACCCGGGCTTGAAGTACGTCGATGAAGCAACCGTGCGCGCGGTGCGCGCGGCCGGCTATGACGTGCTGGTGTGGACGGTGAACGAGGAAGAGGACATGCGCCGCCTGATTGAGTGGGGTGTGAGCGGTATTTTCACC
>CALMIB010000209.1 GCA_937863945.1 uncultured Longilinea sp. | reverse complement strand
ACGAGTTCCAATTCGAGATGCTGCTGGATGAGACCGCGGTGGAATACTGGCCGCAGAACGAACCGCGTTTTCATGTGGTGGCGACCCTTTACTCCTTTACCCGCAACGTGGTGATCGAGCTGCGCTTCCCGGTGGACGGCAACGCGGCTGAACTGCGCTCGCTGGTGCCGGCTTACCCCAGCGCCAACTGGAAGGAGCGCGAGATCTGGGACCTGTTTGGCATCCGCTTTGACGGCCACCCCGATCCGCGCCGAATCGTGATGCCGTATGAGTGGGAAGGCCACCCGCTGCGCAAGGATTATCCATTGGGCTATGAAGAAGTCCAGTTTTCGTTCAACGCAGACCAGGTGGACCGCCACAAGCGGTACGCCAAACGCTGAGGAGGCAGTCAATGGCAGATTATCGGGCAACATCCATTGATGAGCTGCGCCACCTGGTCTCCGATCGGGCGCTGAGCGGCGAAACGGTGCTGCTGAACATGGGCCCGCAGCACCCCAGCACGCACGGTGTGCTGCGCCTGCTGCTGGAACTGGACGGCGAAATCGTGGTGACCTGCATCCCGGATATTGGCTTTTTGCACACCGGGGTGGAAAAGAACATGGAATCCAAGGGCTACCAGCAGGCCGAGGTGATGACCGACCGGCTGGATTACCTTAACCCGCTGGGCAACAACCTGACTTACTGCCTGGCGGTGGAAAAGCTGGCCGAGCTGGACGTGCCGCCGCGCGCGCAGGCTTTGCGCGTGATTTTGGCTGAGTTGCAGCGCATCTCGTCGCACCTGTTGTGGCTGGGCACCTCCGGACTGGACCTGGCGGCCATGTCGGTGTTCCTGTACGCGATGCGCGAGCGCGAATTGATCCTGGATATCTTCGAGATGGTGGCCGGGCAGCGCATGATGACCACCTACATCCGCCCCGGCGGGGTGTGGCGCGACGTGCCGGCCGAGTTCGAAGATACCGTTCAACACGTCCTGAATATCCTGCCGCGGCGCATTGACGAATATGAATCGCTGCTGACCACCAATCCCCTGTTCCTCGACCGCACGCGTGAGATTGGCGTGCTTAACACGCAGCAATGCATGGAGCTGGGGTTGACCGGCCCGGTGCTGCGCGCCACCGGCAAGGCCTACGATCTCCGCAAGGCGCGCCCCTATTCCGGCTATGAGCAATATGATTTCAACATCCCCACGCAGCAGGGCGGCGACGTGTACGCACGCTACCTGGTGCGGGTGGCCGAAATGCGCGAGTCGATCAAAATCGTTGAGCAGGCGCTGCAAAAATTGCCGTCCGGCCCGGTGCGCAGCAATAACCGCAAGTACGTGCCGCCGCCCCGCTCCGAGATCGGCGTCAGCATGGAAGCATTGATCCATCACTTCAAGCTGTGGACTGAAGGCTTTGCGCCGCCGGCCGGGCATGTTTACGCCGCCACCGAAAGCCCGCGCGGTGAACTGGGCGTCTATCTTGAAAGCGACGGCAGCCCCAAACCGTACCGCGTGCATTTGAACACGCCGTCCTTCGCCAACTTACAGGCAATGCCCGTGCTCACCAAGGGCCACTTTGTGGCCGACGTGGTGGGCATCATCGGGAGCATTGACATCGTCCTGGGAGATGCAGACCGGTGAACCAACTCCTACAAAAATACCCGCAAGAAATCCAGGCGGTCCTGGCCCGCTATCCGGCCGACCGCAAGCGTTCGGCGGTGATGCCGCTGCTGCACCTGGCTCAGCAGGAGCCGGGTTACATCACCAAGCAAGCCATGCTGGAGATCGCCGAGATCCTGGAGATGCCGGTCACCGACATCGACTCGATCGTCGGTTTTTACACGCTGTTTCACGAGCAGGCGGAAGGCCGTTACCACGTGCAGGTGTGCACCGATTTGCCCTGCGCGCTGCGCGGCGCGGACGAATTCCTGCGGCAGTTGTGCGAGAATATCGGCGTCAAGGTGGGCGAAACCACCCCGGACGGCATGGTGACCATCGAGGAAGTGAAGTGTCTGGCCGGCTGTCACCGCGCGCCGATGTTCCAGGTGCAGGGCGACGGCGATATCAGCTACCACGAGAACCAGACGGTCGAATCGGCCGCGGCTTTGATCCAGGACCTGCGCAATCGCAAGGAGGCGGCATGAGCGCTCACCGCATTTTGCGCCATCGCGATATTCCCAACATTGCCAGCCTGGAGACCTACCGCGCCAACGGCGGCTTTGAAGGCTTCCGCAAGGCGGTCGCCGGCATGCAGCCGGGCGACGTGCTCAACGAGGTGAAGCTCAGCGGGCTGCGCGGGCGCGGCGGCGCGGGTTTTCCGGCCGGCGTCAAGTGGAGCTTCCTGCCCAACAACCTGTGGCCGCACTACGTGGTGGCCAACGCGGACGAATCGGAACCGGGCACCTTCAAGGACCGTGAGATCTTGGAAAGCAATCCCTTCCAGTTTTTGGAGGGGTTGATGATTGCCTCGTATGCCGTGCAGGCGCATGACTCGTATGTGTACCTGCGCGGCGAGTTCTGGCAGATCGCCAAACTCCTTGACGGGAAGATCGCGGAACTGGAGCAGGCCGGTTTGCTGGGCGAGAAGCTGTTTGGAACGGAGTATTCGCTGCGCCTGCACACCCACCTGGGCGCCGGCGCCTACATCTGCGGCGAGGAAACCGCGCTGCTTGAATCGATCGAAGGCTTCCGCGGTCAGCCGCGCCTGCGCCCGCCCTTCCCGGCGGTTTACGGCCTGTTCGGCAAGCCCACCGTGATCAACAACGTGGAAACGCTGGCCAACGTGCCCGGCATCATCGCCAACGGCTCGGCCTGGTTCCGCGAGCAGGGCACTGAAAAGAGCCCCGGCGTGAAGGTCTTCTCGCTGTCCGGCTGCGTTAACAAGCCCGGCAATTACGAGCTGCCGCTGGGCACCACCTTCCGCGAGCTGATTTTCAATTACGGCGGCGGGCTGCCCGAAGGGCGCAACATCAAAGCCATCATGCCGGCGGGCGCGTCTTCCAGCCTGATCACGGCGGATGACCGGGCGCTGGACACCCCGATGGACTATGAATCGGTGGCGGCCATTGGCTCAACGCTTGGCTCGGCCTCGGTGATCGTGCTGGACGACAGCGTGAACATCGCCTGGATGGTCAACAAGACGGTTGAGTTTTTCAAGCATGAATCGTGCGGCAAATGCACGCCCTGCCGGGAAGGCACCTACTGGATGAGCCACATCACCGAGCGCATCGTCAAAGGCGAGGCCGGCAAGGAGGATATCGACCTGCTGAATTCGGTAGCGCGCAATATGCAGGGCAAATGCCTGTGCGCGCTGGGCGAATTCTCGACGATGGCGGTGGTTACCGGCATCGAGCAGTTCCGCGCTGATTTCGAAAAGTTGCAGAGGAGTTAGAGGTATGGCAAAGAAGCTGGTCACTCTGCGAATTGATGAACACACCTTGCAGGTACCCGAGGGAACGCTGGTGGTGGATGCCGCCCGCACGGTGGATGTGGACATCCCGGTGTTCTGCTATCACCCCAAGATGGACCCGGTGGGCATGTGCCGCATGTGCCTGGTGGAGGTGGGCCGCCCGGTGGTGGACCGCGCCACGGGCGAAGTGGTGAAGGAAGCCGACGGCTCGCCGAAGATTGCCTTCGGCCCCAAGCTCGACACGGCCTGCACCACGCCGGTTTCGGAGGGCATGGTGGTGCTCACCACCACCCAGAAGGTCAAGGAGGGGCGCAAGGATATCCTTGAGTTCATCCTGACCTCACACCCGCTGGATTGCCCGGTGTGCGACAAGGGCGGCGAGTGTTCGCTGCAAAACCTGACCATGTCCTTCGGTCCCGGCACCAGCCGCTTCCTCTTCGATGAGAAGAAGCACCTGGCCAAGCAGGTTCCGCTGGGCGAGTTGATCTGGCTGGACCGCGAGCGCTGCATTCAATGCGGGCGCTGCGTGCGCTTCCAGCATGAAGTGGTGGATGACCCGGTGATCGATTTTTTCCACCGCGGGCGCA
>CALMIB010000208.1 GCA_937863945.1 uncultured Longilinea sp. | reverse complement strand
CAGATGGTTTCGTCCAGATCGCGCCGGTCTCTGACCAAAACCACTCGCGCTGCACTGCAGGCCGGTCGGGCAACGGGCAATCATGGGCACGGCTAAACCGTTTATGGCAGTATTGATTTCATCCTTGCCGCCGTGCCCCTACACCGCCGTGCCCCTACGCGCGATTCGGTTGGTTTTGCCCGGGGCGCGGGTTTTCACGCACCCGCGCCGGGCGGTCACCTCACCATTTGGCGTGATGTTCCTCGGCGAAACCGACAAGGTTCTCGATATCGATCTGCTCGCCCTGGTCGGTCACCACGCGGCCGGTATAGCGCCCGAACATCTGGTGCACCTCGCTGGAGAGCACCCTGGCGTCGGTTTTGGCGACGCGCTCAAAGAACGGCGTGAATTCCAGGTCCAGGCGGCCGTCCGAGCCGGTCATGTGCCAGGGCTTCATGAAGTTCTTCGAGTCATAGCTGAACTTGACCTCTTCCAGCTTGTGGAGCTTGCCGTTCAGGATGAAGGCGTTCTCGCCGGCGGCGGAGGTGTCGCCGAAGCCGAAGCCCAGGTTGAGGCCGATGGTGCGCCGGTCGGGCAAAAAACCTGAGGCGCTGGCCCACACCCAGAAGGAGTTGTACTCCCACACGCCGCGGCCCCAGTCGAGGTTGCCCAGGCACGTGGACGGCGCGATCTCATGGCGCTGCCCCTGGTACTCCACCCAGCCCGAAGCGGGCAGGCAGTTGATCTTGCGGTTGTAGTAGAAGCGCTTGCCGCGGATGGGGATGACAATGACCATCGACTCATGGTTGGGAGCCAGCGCCAGGCGCAGGTCGGCGTTGAGCGGGCCGTTCTCAAAGTTCGGCCAGCGAACGGCCAACCTGTGTGCGCCGCTTTCACGGCTGAAGTGCAGGCTGGCGGATTTGTTTTCAAAATGGCTGTCGCCCTTGCTGCTGTTGCGCGGCAATTCCACCCCGCGGGCGAAGGGGATGGTGAGCGTTTCCTCGTGATAGCGGCCGCTGGCAAAATCGATCACGTAGGCAAAGATCGAGCCCAGGTAGCCCACGTCGCTGATGGTGAAGCTGAAGAAATGCGTCGGCGTGGTGACGGCGTAGTAATCCCAGCGCTTGATGCGCAGCCATTGCATAAAGCGCAGCCGGTAAAACCGGGCCTTATCCAGGTTGCAGTCCAACAGCGGCTGGCGCGCCCAGCCGATATCGGTCAGGTTGCCCTGCGCATCCAGCAGCGAGCCGGGACCTTTGAGCATTCTTTGCATGGCGGCCTCCTCACGCGTATATAGAATGAAAGTTACGAAAAATGAAGGAAAGGGGTTAGGGATTGAAGGTGATTTCCCACAGGTGCACGTTGGTGGGTTCGGGCACGTCGTCGTCGAGCAGTTCGATGCGCACGCGCACGGCCATCAGGGTTTCAGCGAAGTCCACCGGCACGTCCTTGTAGCCGTCGACCCGTCCGGCCTGCGCGGTGAACTGCTTTTGGCTGCCGTCGGCGGTGAACACGGTCACGGTGACGGTCACCGGTTCAGCGCCAGCGTGCAGCGCCACGCCGTTGATTTCGCGCGCCGCCGCGAAGTCGATTTCCACCACCAGCGGGTTAGCCTCACGGGTGCGCGCCAGGGTATTCAGGTCGCCGTCAAACAGGTCAGCCGGCTGGCCGCCGTCGAACTGCGAATGGCGCACGAGCATGCTCTGCCCGTCCAGCGTCAGGGTGGTTTCCGCCAGGCGGCTGCGCTCTGCCCGTTCGGCGGCGATAATTTCTTCGATGTCGCTGCGGTAGGCCAGGCGCACAAAACTGAAACCTTCACTGCCGTCGGGGTAGGGAATGGTCGCGACGACCTCGGGCTGCTCGAAGCGCCGGCTGTTGATGGCAAGCTGCAAATCAGCGGCGGTGAGCACAAACACACTCTGCTCCAGCTCGGGGTCGATCTGCTCGATGAAGTTGTTGATGCCGCGGATGGTGATGTTCGGTTCATCCGGGGCAAAGAAAGTGCGCAGCGTATCGCCCTGGAAAGTCCAATTGGGTGAAATCTTTATCGTCTGGTCAGGATGTTCAGCCAGATAGGTTTTTGCGGCTGCATAGACCTGCGGCGCGCCCCACTGTGTGCCATCCAGACCGTAATTAGGTAACCAGCGCACGCCGCCGGTGAGCGCACCAACCAGGTTGGCCAGCGCGCCGGCCGCCAGCAGCAGGCCGGCCGCCAGCGCCAGCGCGCCGAGCGGCAGGTTGAAGCGCGCCAGCCGATCGAACAGCGCGGACAGGCCGAGCGCGGCCAGCAGGAGCAGGGGAACGGACACGGCCAGCGCGCGGGGCAGGGTAATTTCGCTGGTCAGCGCGGCGCCAACCGGGGCGGCCAGCAGCGCGTACACCGGCAGGCGCAGTTCGGGGCGGGCGCGCCAGCCGCGCAGGGTGGTGAACAGGCCAAAGAGCGCCAACAGGTAGAGCGTCCAGGGCAGCGGCGAGGCCGCGCCGAGGGCATAACGGATGTGCTGATCATCGGTGTGCGCGGTCAGCCAGAAGATGGGCGAGAGCGTCTTGAGGTAGGTCGACAGGAATTCACCCAGCTTCTGCAGTACGGTCAAATCGGTCCCCACCAGGTAGGAGCCGTACATTTGCAGGCGGTCGACGTAGGCGTCCGGCTGGAGCAGGATAAAGCGCGCCAGCGGCAGCGCCAGCGCCACCAGCAGCAGCGCGCCCTTCCAGCCGGTGCGGCGCTGCCGCCAGTGGTAAGGCGCGTCGGCGATGAGCAGGATTAGCCCGGTGGCGATCATGATCACCTGGCCGGGGGTGTAGGCGTAGAAAGCCAACCCGCCCAGCAGCAGCGCCGCGAAGAGAAATTTGGGCTGCTCGAAGCGGTAGCGGGCGTAATAATACAGGAAACCCGCGTAAAAGGCGGCCAACTGGATGGTTTCGAGGCCGGTGCGCGCCAGGAAGAACCAGGCCGGCGTCGCGGCCAGCAGCAGCGGCAGCAGGCCCCATTCGGGCAGGTTCAACCGGTCGCGCAGCAGGCGCGCCAGCCAGAACATGCCCAGCAGCGCGATCAGGCCGTTGAAGGCGCGCACCACCCACACCGAAGGGCCAAAGAGCAGGTAAGGCAGCGCGGCCAGGTACACGGTTGCGCTCAGGTTGTACTGGCCGTCGTTCTTCATAAAGGTTGGCAGCAGGACGTTGTTTTCGTCGCGCAGATTGTTGGATAACAGCCGGGCGGCGTTGACGGTGCTGACGGCCTCGTCGCAGGAGAAATGCGCCGGGTACGCGGTCAGCCCGGTGAACATGACCACGAGATAAAGGATCAGGGCGGCGATGAAGATCTGCCGCGGCTGCACGGCGCGAATCCGGCCCGCCAGCCGCTGCGAAAGGCCGGCCGCCGACCATTTTGGCACGGCTCGCGCCACCAGGCGGCCATGTTCATCGCGCACGGCTTTAAGGGTAATGGATATTTTTTCGCCAGCCTGCAGGTCGAACGAAAGCTCGACATGCACGCTCTCGGGAAGCTCGTTTTTTTCCGTCGCGGGCGGCTGGGACATGAGAAGATTATATAGCGGTTAGAAGAAGGGGATTCGTCGATTCGGTATTCGATATTCGGTATTCGTTGATTCGGTTTCCGGATACCACATACCCAATACCGGATACCGAATACCCCATACCGTTCTTACTCCCTCACCCTGAAATCATACACCCCATCCCGCAGCGGGTAGCGGCGGGCGCAGTGGGGGCAGAGAATTTCGCCGGGGGCGGCGGGCAGCGGGCCGAATCCGCAGGCCGGGCAGCGGAAATGCAGCTCCGGCAGGGCGGCGGGCCGGCCGCCGAGCGCGCGGCAGCGCGTGAACACGCTGGGCGAGAGCTGCCACCAGTCGCCGGTGAGCTGGGCCAGGCTGTCCATGGCCACCAGCAGCCCGGTGGGCAGCAGCTTTTTGAACAGGCCGATGCGGTAGTGCGAGACGGTCAGGGTGCGTTCGACGCCAAAGCCCACCTGCTTCAACCAGGCCCGCACGGTGACGGGGTGAAAATCGAAGTTGAGCGCGGCGAACTCGACCGGTTCGGGCGAGTAGGGGCTCCACCGCTGGCGGCGCAGCGCGTAGCGCAGCATGGACTTGAGGTTGCGCTTGTTGGCGTATTCGAGGATGAAGGCGGCCCCCGGCTGCAGCGCCTGGCGCACCTGCTCCAGCGCGCGCGGCGCGTCGGCCATGTGGTGCAGCGTGCGGATCATCGTGGCGCCATCGAAACTGCCCGGCATGAACGGCAGGCTGTAGATGTCGGCGGCGACGTAGGTGTAGCGCTCCGAATCGCCCAGTCGCTGGCGGGCCTGCTGGAGCTGCGTTTCGGAGTAGTCCAGCAGGACGATGTGCCCGTAACCGGCGTAGCGCGGGGTGTTGCGCCCGGCGCCAGCGCCCAGCTCCAGCAGGCGCTGGCCGCCCGCGGTCGGCAGCAGCCGGCACAGCGCCACGGCTTCGGCGCGGTCCTCATAGGCGCGCCCGCCCTGCTCCCAGAAGGAGGTCTGGTAGTCGGAGCCGGTGTAGTCGCAAACAGGGGGTGTCGATTGCATCGGATTTTTTACCACAGAGAGTGGTTTTCTTCCTCTCTCTTAAAATGCGAACGGGCAGGTTTGCCGGCGGCGCCCGGAAGGGCCCCCTTACCGATGCTTCCTCTCGGACCTGTCGGGGTTCGAGGGTTTCCGCCGCGCCGGTCCCGCCCGGTCGCATGCCAAGGATACCAGAGGATGGGTGAATCGTCAATTGAACCCGATTGATGCGCGCCGGATGCGGGCAGCCGGGTTAAATTTGTCAAAAAGCGGGTGACTTTCCTCCCGTTATTCGTCACAACCTTGCCGCGCGGTGTCCATTGGGGCTTTTGATCGCTATAATCATTTTAATCAAGTAATTTTCCGCAGGAGAAACGAATGGGCAACTTCGATCCCAGGCAAGGACTGAGCACGCTCGTCAATCACGTTGGGGAAGGGCATAACCCGCAGCACGCGCATGTCACCCCAATTTACCAGACCTCCACCTTCAGCTTTCCGGATGTGGCCACCGGCGCCGCGATCTTCAAGGGCGAAGATCCGGGCTACGTGTACACCCGCATGGGCAACCCCAACCTGGCCCAACTGGCCGAGAAATTCGCCGCGCTGGAGGGGCTCGACCTGCTGCGCGCCGAACCGACCAGGCCGATCGACGAAGTGGTGGCCGGGCTGGTGTTCGCCTCCGGCATGGCGGCGGTTTCCACCGCCATCCTGGCCTGCGTGAAGAGCGGGCAGACCGTCATCGCGCAGGAAGCCCTCTACGGCGCCACCTATACCTTCCTGAAAAGCGTCGCGCCCAACTACGGCATCAAAACCATCTGGCTGACCGATCCGTCGGTGGAAAACTGGGAAGCCGCCTTCGCGCAGCACCCCGAAGCCGTGCTGGCCTATGCCGAAACCCCGGCCAACCCCACCATGGCGCTGGTCGATCTGGCCGGCGTGGCCGAGGCGGCCCACCGCCACAAGGCCTGGCTGATGGTGGATAACACCTTCGCTTCGCCCTACTGCCAGCGCCCGTTGACCGACGGCGCCGACGTGGTGCTGCACTCCACCACCAAATATCTCTCGGGCCACGGCCTGGTGATCGGCGGCACGGTGATCAGCCGCCACGTGGGCTGGGTGCGCAAGGAGCTCTACGGCCTGCTCAAGGTGCTGGGCGGTTCGGCCAGCCCGTTTGACGCCTGGCTGGCAAACATCGGCCTGAAGACCTTTGAACTGCGCATGCAGCGCCATTGCGAGAACGCCATGCAGGTGGCGCGCTACCTGGAAAACCACCCCAAGGTCGAGCGGGTGTACTATCCCGGGCTGGAAAGCCACCCCGATCACGCGCTGGCCCGCCGCCAGATGCATGACTACGGCGGCATGATTGCCTTTGAGTTGAAGGGCGGCATGAAGGCCGGCGAGGCGCTGATGAACCACGTGGAAACCTGCACGCTGGCGGTCAGCCTGGGCAACGTGGATACGCTCATCCAGCACCCGGCCAGCATGACCCATTCGGGCGTGCCGCACGAGGAACGCCTGAACGCGGGCATCACCGACGGGCTGGTGCGCCTTTCGGTGGGCATTGAGAACGTCGAGGATATCATCCGCGACCTGGAGTGCGCGCTGGAAGAAGCGTGAGGCGAAGCGGTTAGCTATTAGCTGTTGGCGATTGGCTGTTAGCTTTTAGTGTTTTTTACGCGAATTGGCCGTTCTATTTGCTCAACCTGACCCTTACAGGGCAGGCTCCTGCCCCCCTTCCCGCCCCGGGAAGGGGAAGCGGCAAAGCCGCGGGGGTAAGGTCCGATCCGACCCGCCTGTGATCGGCATGTTCCCCAGGCGACAGTCGTTGTTTGCGCAGACCAATTGCCCTGACCACCGTGTTGGGGCACGGCTGTGCAGGCAGCAGACGCTATCGAACCTGTGCTTTACCGTGCCCTTTTGATGACGGGCCAACCTGGGCCTGCCCTGTAAAGGACACGGCTAAACCGCTGACGACGGCGTTGATTTGACCCTTGCCGCCGTGTCCCTACCGCTGGTGCGGGTGGGCAAATGCCCATGCAAAACCCGAAGCGGTTGACAGCGATAATCAAATTACCAAAAGCGCCAATCATTTAACAATCCCCCACCGCGTGGTGGGGGATTGTTGATTCAATAGCCTGTGACTGAGTCTTCTTCTCAACCTTCCAGCTCGGCGATCTTGGCTTCCATCAGCGCCACCATTTCGCCCAGCATATCCGCGTCAAACGACAGGCGCGCGCCGGCCGCTTCGAACAGTTGCGGCAACGGCGCCGTGCCGCCCAGCGCCAGCGCCTTGCGGTAGGCTGCCACCGCGCCGGCCTGATCTTGGAGGGCGTTGCGCCACACCTGGGCCGCGCCCAACTGCGCCAGGCCGTACTCGATGTAGTAGAACGGCACCTGGTAGATGTGCAGTTTGCGCTGCCAGCCGGTGACCATTTCATCCTCCAGCCCGCTCCAATCCACCACGGCCATAAAGCGGCGCCACTGGCGGCCCCATTCGGCGTCGCAGTTGGCCGGGTCCATGGCCTGGTCAGGATTTTCATAGACCCAATGCTGGAAGGCATCCACCACGGCCATGTAAGGCCAGAACAGGATGTCGCCTTCAAGGTGCTCGATGCGCGCGCGTTTGGCCTCGGCGGGGGTGTAGAATCCACCGGCCTCTTTGGCCAGGTAGGGCGAGGCCAGCAGTTCCATGCCCATCGAGGCCACCTCGGCGAACTCCATCGGCACGTCCAGTTGCTGGGCATAGCGCAGCGCGGCATCTTCGAAGACGTGGAAGGAATGCCCGCCCTCGTGCAGCAGGGTCTGCACGTCGTCGTGGATGCCGACCGCGTTCATGAAGATGAACGGGCGGCGCGCCACCGGGAAGCTGGTGCAGTAGCCGCCGGGGGCCTTGTTCTTGCGGTTGACCAGGTCGAGCAGGTTTTCGCTGCGCATGGTGTCGAAATAGCCGCCCAGCACGGGATCGACATGGTGAAAGATCGAGCTGACGCCGGCCTTGAATTCATCATCGTCCTGGAAGGGACGCAGCGCGGGCTGGCCGGAGGGGTCCACGTCCAGGTCCCACGGGCGCAGCGTATCGAGGCCCAGGCGCCGGCGGCGGCGTTCGTACACGCGCCGCGCGGCCGGCACGACGGCCTTTTCGATGGCCTCGTGGAATTTGTAGCAGTCGTCGGGGGTGTAATCAAAGCGCTTCAGGTTTTGCCACATAAAGGCGCGGTAGTCGGGCTTGCCGGCGTTGGCGGCCATTTTGCGGCGCAGCGGCAGGAACTTCTGCCACAGCTCGTTGAGCGCGCCGCGGTCGGCGAGCTGGCGCTCGGCGGCCAGCCGCCAGGCCTGCTCGCGCCGGGCGCGGTCGGGCGACTGGAAGACCGGCTTGAGCTGCTGCACGGTGACTTCCTTGCCTTCCCATTCGACCATCTGCGCGCCGGTGATCTTCTGGTGCTCGGTGATCAGCTTCTGCTCTTCGCCCACCAGCGGCAGGTTTTCCTCGCGGAACAGGTCGGCTTCGGCGCGCATGTTGCGCAGCGGAACCTCGAACCCGGCCGGCTGCAGCCCGCTTTTCAGCAGCATCAGCTTGAGCTCGTTGTCGGCGGCCATAGCCCTGGGAAACAGGTTCTCGAAAAAGGCATTGTAGGCTTTTTCGGCGTCTTCGTCGGCGGTGTTGACCGTGACGGCCACCGACAGGCGGCTGCCCGTTTCGGAAACGGCGCGCACCAGGTCAGACCATTGGTCCAGCCAGGCGGTCACGTTGGACGCGTCCAGCGCGGTTTGTTTGAGCTCGGCGAAGTGCGGCTCAAGGTCGGCCCAGGTGAGGCGTGCGAGGGCTTCAGCAGATTGCGGAAGTGACGATGACATGCGGGGGACTCCTTTGGTTAATCCATGAACAGGGCTTCGAGGAAGGTGCCCAGGTCGTCGCGGCCATCGAGCGTATCGAGGTTGAACACCTCGGTGTAACCGCAAGTGGGGCAGGAAACGAATACATAACGGTAGGGCTGGATTTCGAGCAGGCGCGAGAGGCCCGTGCCCGACATGGACAGTTCCTGCGTCTGGCCGCCCTTGTTGCTGCAGCGCGCGCAGACAAATTCTTGCGCCAGAAGTTCAGTCGCTTTTGACATGCCAATCTCCTTGAATCGTCAATTTGCCAGCATTGGTTTACGCAGGTGCCAGTCGGTCACCTGCTGGTAGGCGTGCGCCACGCGGAAGAGCTGCTCCTCGCGGAAGTGCGCGCCCATCAATTGCATGCCCACCGGCAGGCCGGCTGCGTCGAAACCGACCGGGAAGGCCAGCCCGGGCACGCCGGCCAGGTTGACCGGCAGGGTGAAAACATCCTCCAGGTACATCGCCAGCGGATCGCCGCTGTGCTCGCCCGCGCGGAAAGCCGTGGTGGGCGCCACCGGCGCGGCGATCACGTCCACCTGCTCGAAGGCCTCCTCGAAATCGCGCTTGATCAGCGTGCGCACCTTCTGCGCGCGCAGATAATAG
>CALMIB010000207.1 GCA_937863945.1 uncultured Longilinea sp. | reverse complement strand
CAACCTGGTCGCCGGTTTTAAGTACATAATCGAGGTTGACCAGTTTTCCGTTTATTTTCGCGCCGCGGCAGCGGTTGCCAATTTCGGTATGAACATGATAGGCAAAATCGATCGGCGTAGATCCAGCCGGCAAATCGATGATATCGCCGCGGGGCGTGAAAACGTACACCCGATCCTGGAACACATCTGTCTTCATGCCGTCGACGAATTCGGCTGCATCTTCGACTTCCTGCCGCCATTCCATCAGCCGTCGCAACCAGCTAATGCGCTGCTCGTAAACGTCATCCTTGCCGGCTTTTTTTTCTTTATACCGCCAGTGAGCGGCGATGCCATATTCGGCATTTTGATGCATTTCAAAAGTGCGAATTTGCACCTCTAGCGGTTTGCCATCATCGTAAATGACTGCTGTGTGCAGCGATTGATAAAAATTATCTTTGGGCGCGGCAATGTAATCATCAAATTCGTGCGGGATGGGCCGCCAATGGGTGTGAATGACTCCCAGGGCTGAGTAACAGGCTGGAATATCTGGAACCAGCAACCGTACACCGCGCAGGTCCATGACCATGTCAAAGGCTTTGCCCCGATCCATCATCTTGTGATAAATCGAATAAATATGTTTTGGCCGGCCGGAAATTTCCGCTGGAATCTTGTATTCGTCTAAGAGTTTGGCCAGCTTGGCGGTAATCTGCTCGATTTGCTTCTCGCGGTCCACGCGGCGTTCAGCCAGATTTTCGGCGATTTCCTTGTACTTTTCCGGATTCGTATAACGGAAGCCGAGATCTTCCAGCTCCCATTTCACCTGCCAGATGCCCAGCCTGTTCGCCAACGGCGCAAAGATATCGAGGGTTTCACGGGCAATGCGATAGCGTTTGCTTTCGGGCATGTAACCCAGCGTACGCATATTGTGAAGCCGGTCCGCCAGTTTGATCAATACGACGCGAACATCTTCGCCCATCGCCAGGAAGACTTTCCGCAGGGTTTCATTGGAAAGGTCGCGCTTGCGGCTCCGCAATGCAGCGGCCTCCTGGGCGGCAGCCTGGGCGGCGGCTTCGGATGAGACGTTGGCCGGTACCGCCTCGGCTTCAAGCAAGCTTTCATGCTGATCGGCCCGGGAGACGCGCGGCAGATTGGTTAATTTCGTCACCCCGTCAACCAGCTTGGCCACTTCATCGCCAAACTCGCGGCGAATGTCAACGAGTGTGACTTCAGTATCTTCGACGGTATCATGCAAAAGACCGGCTGCAACCACAGCCGGGGGTACGCGCATATCCACCAGTATGGTCGCTACAGCCACGCAATGGGTAATGTAAGGTTCGCCGGAGGCTCTTTTTTGGGTGGCGTGTGCTTTTTCCGCAAAATAATAAGCACGCTGAATGAGTTCCCGATCCACGATTGAATAAGAATCGGGCAGCGATTGCATTAATCCATCAATAAATGAAGTCTGCATCTACTCGCGTCCGGAAAGGTTCTGCCTTGGATGTGATAGTATATCACAACGAAGCGTGCGCGGGATTGCAACTTGTTACTTCGCTTGTCGATTTTATATGAGGCCGCTGCGCAAGAGGTCGAAAAACTCGATCCGGTCCAGCACCGGCAGGATCACATCCGCCTGCGTCAGATCCAGGTGTTGGGAGATTTCATTCGGATATGCCGCGCAGAATAAACCGGCGGCTTTGGCCGCGCGAATCCCGTTCGGCGAATCTTCCAGCACCACGACCTCATCCCCCGGCAGACCCATTCGGTGTAATGCCAGTTGGTACAGCTCGGGGTGAGGTTTCACCAGCCTGACATCCTCCGATGTGCAAACAACCGGGAAGTAATTCAGGATCGCGCTCCGCTGTAAACCATCATGGACCCATTTCCGGTTGGAACTGGAAGCGACCGCCAGGCTCAGGTTTTCGCTGCGTGCTTCAAATAATAATTCACGGATGCCCGGCCGCAACGGCTCGTGGAGTAGATCGCGGTTGACCAGTGCGCGCTGGTGCTGGATCAGCGCCTGTGCATCCAATGGGCGTGCGGTCTTGGAGCGCAAGTCGGCAATGGGGTCGAAGGCATCGGCAGAAGTTCCCAGGCATTGAACCCACTCCTGCAGGTGCAGAGTGGCGCCGTTTGCCGCATAGATCTTTTGCCATGCGCGCAATTGCGGCGTTTCCGTATCCACGAGTAAGCCGTCAAAGTCGAAAATAATCCCTTTGATTTTCATTGGATGGAATTTTACAACAATTCCCGCAAAAATAAAGCCGGGAGTGGATAAATTCCTCACTCCCGGCCGGTTATTTCCTGTGTGCCTATTGCAGCTTTTCCTGTCCGGCGAACTGGCGGTAAGGTGACACGATGTCCAGCGTTTCATGGTCTTCCGGAACCATCTGGCCGGTCACCATCCGGGTGAGCAATTCGCCAATGCTGGGTCCCATCATGAAGCCCTGGCCGCACAGCCCGACCGCCAGTAAAAAGCCAGGCACCTCTTGCGACCAGCCGATCAACGGTGCGCCATCGGGCGTCATGGGGTAGAGGCCGCGCCAGGTCCGGCGCACGCGGATGTTCTTCAACCGCGGCATGATCTCAATCATTCTCTTGGAAACCATGGGCAAAAATTCGCTGGTTTCGCGCTCATCAAAGCCCCATTTATTTGGGTTGGGGGTGATGCAAAAAATGATCTGGCCGGTGAGGTGCTGGTAGAAGTAGTAATTGGTCGAACCCGGCGCGGGACGGATATCCACGATCATAGGATCGAGGAAGTGCGCAACCGGCTCGGTGATGGCGGCTTCGTGGCTGTCCGGGCGGACCGGTAAATCCAGGCCCACCAGTTTGCCAATCGGGTTCGCCCAGGCGCCGGCTGCGTTCACGACCACATCCGCGCCATAGGTACCGCGGTGGGTCCGCACACCGGCAACCCGGCCGCCCCGCAGCAAAATCTCCTCAACCGGTTCGTTGAAGCGGAATTCTGCACCGCGTTTAAGCGCCTGGCGGTAAAATGCATGCGCAGCCAGCAGGGGCGAGGCGCTGCCATCCTCCGGTGAAAATGTGCCCCCCCGCAGGTTCTCAGTGTTCAGATCCGGCGCCACAGCCAGCATCTGGTCTTTGTTCAGCCAGTCAATGTTGAGACCGTAGGATTTCTGCGTGACCAGTAAATCCTTCAGGATTTTCTCCTCGCGTTCACGGTAGGCAGGAAAGGCATAGCCGCCTTTGTACCATTCAATGTCATCCCCGTAGGTTTCCTTCCAGGTGGAGAAGATTTCGATACTGCGCAGGCACAGGCGGATTTTCGCCGGATCGGAATGCGTGGCGCGGATGCCGCCGATCGCTTTTTTATTGGATTCTTGCCCGACGCTCGAGCATTGATCCAGCACCAGCACCTTCAGCCCGGCCTGGGCCATGGAGAATGCCGCCGGCGTGCCCGTGGAACCCGAGCCGATGATGATTACATCGTAATGTGGAATATTCATGGCCGTCATGGGTGGTTACTCCTGTTCCGTTTCACCGGCGAATGTTCCCAAAGCGACCTCAACGAAGACGGGCCGCTTGGTGCCTTCAGTGATCTCTTCGTTGGCGATGCCTTCCTCTTTGAAGAGGCGGTGGATGATCGCGTTACAGGTTTTCGAGCCGCAGGCACCCATGCCTGCGCGGGTGACGATCTTGATTTCGTTCATGTCGCGGTAGCCGCGCCGGATTAAGTCGCGCAGCTCGCCGGCAGTCACGCGTTCGCACCGGCAGACGATCATGTCGTCGGCGATGTGGTCGATGTACTGGTCGAGCGGTTGCGTCACGGATGGCTCTTGCACGCGGATGCCGGCAATCCGGTTGGCGATTTCATGCGGGGCCTGCACCTGAACGACAAGCGTGCGGTCGATGTTGCTGATAGTGTGAACCGACAGCACTTCCAGTTCGGCCAGGGCTGTACCTTCGGTATCCAACACGGTGACCACGTCCGATTTGCGAATCTCTTCACGCGTGAATTCATAAGGGATGGAAACGATTGGCATGGACGGGTTGCCGCGCGAATCGACCAGGGTGATGGCCAGACCAGGGCAGCCGGCCACGCAGCGTTCGCAGGCTTCACAGCAATAGCTGTTGCCGAGAAAACTGGGAATCTGGCGGATGTCCTTGGTATCCACGAAAATGAGGCCGTGCGGGCACAGCGAGGAGCACGGGTTGCAGGGGATTTCCTGCGTGCAGTGGATGATGGGCAGCACGCCGGCGGTGACCTCGGGCAATTCTTCGCTGACGGTGCGGCCAGGGCGCGATTTTAGAATTTCGCTGGTGCGATACCAGGAACGCGGGATCTCATCGGTGGCCAGGCCCAAAGCCCGGGCGATTTCAACGCCGCGGATTTTCCCGGAGAAGATGGCTGCCGAGGCTTCGGCGATTTCTTCGGCGTCGCCGGCGACAAAGGCGGTCATGCCAAAATCCTTGGCTTTGAGGTAAAACTCGTTAACCGGGTCGAGACCGACGGCTACCAGGACGCTGTCGCATTCGAAGGATTTTTCAGTGCCCGGGATGGGCTTGAAATTTGAATCGACTCGGGCAATCGTAACC
>CALMIB010000206.1 GCA_937863945.1 uncultured Longilinea sp. | reverse complement strand
TTTCCCCCGCGCCATATGTGGAAAAGCGCGCCAATCAATGTCGAAACCAGAACGCCCAACAAAAATGCCTGCGGTGTCATATTCTCTCCCTCAAGGTTGGATGATGCCCCCGCCCAAAACATACTCTCCGTCGTAAAAAACTGCCTGTTGACCGGGTGTGATATCCCGGAGCGGTTCGTCAAACGCCACCACCGCTCCGCCATCTCCGGTTGCATTTAATATACCCCAGTGTAATTCTGCGCGGTAGCGAATCTTGACCTGAACCCGGCAATTTGGTGCCGGCAGGCTGCTCGAAATCCAATTCACGTTTGAGGCCTTCAACGTTGTCCGCCCCAATTCGTGCTTGAACCCAATGACAAGCGTATTCGTGGTAAGATCCTTGTCCAAAACGTAATACGGTTCTGCGGCTGCGATCTGCAGCCCTTTCCGTTGCCCGATTGTATAACCGCGCAATCCCTGGTGCATACCCAGGACTTCGCCCCGGCGGTTGACAATCTTGCCCGGAGTTCCTTCCAAACCAGCATAACCGGTTAGGAATTGCCGATAATCACCGCCCGCCAGAAAGCACAAATCCTGCGAATCAGCCCGTTCCGCGACCGGCAAGGAGAACTTGTGTGCCAGTTGACGCACTTCACTCTTGGGCAAATGGCCAACGGGCAGTAGGGTGCGACGCAACTGCTCTTGCGATAAGACGCTGAGCACGTAGGACTGGTCTTTACCAGGATCAGCCGCTCGCATCAGTCGCGAACTGCCATCCTCGCCGTGTTCAACGCGCGCATAATGACCTGTCGCCAGGAAATCCGCACCCATTGCCAATGCCTGATCCAGCATGTGCCCCCAGCGGATCTGGCGGTTGCAAACCAGGCAAGGATTGGGGGTCATCCCCTGAGCATAACCGTCGATGAACGATTGCACCACGGATGCACGGAATTTATCCTGTACGTCAACGGCAAAGAAAGGAATGCCCAGAATCGCCGCCACGCGGCGGGCTTGCGCCATCGAATCCGGGGTGCAGCAACGGTTGCTTTCCTCCAAACCTGGCTGACTCCACAACCGCAACATCATCCCGGTCACCCGGTATCCCTGCTCAACGAGCAGCGCGGCAGCTACCGAACTATCCACCCCACCGCTCATCCCAACCACAACCGAAGGTCGTTCTGCCATTTTGTTTACACCGAAGATAATTTCCGCAAGCGTTCGACAATTCCGGGCAATACCGCCATAAATTGATCAATGTGTTCCGGAAGGGTGCCATGCCCCAGGGTCACGCGCAACGATCCCATATTCCAGGCTGCCGAAACGCCGATTGCCTCCAAAACCTCGGATGGCTTTGGGTCTCCAACCTTGCAGGCTGACCCCGAGGAGCAGGCAAATCCGGCGGCATCCAACATCATCAACAACTGGTTACCCTCCACGCCCTTGAACACGAAGCTGGCGTGATTCGGTAAGCGTTTGGCCGGGTGACCCGTCAATCTCGCGTTCGGAATATACTCCAAAACCTGGCCGATCAAATGGTCGCGGAGAACGGATAATCGATCAGCCCAGGATTGAAATTCAGACTGGACCAGGTTCAGCGCTTCAGACAGGCCAACGATGTAGGGCACATTCTGTGTTCCTGCCCGGAGATTAAACTCCTGCCCACCGCCGGTCTGGGACGGAACCAGTTGGATACCGCGCCGAACGTACAACACCCCAACGCCCTTGGGACCATAGAACTTATGCGCACCCATGGACAGTAAATCCACATTGTCATTTTGCACGTTCATGGGAAGGTGCGCGGCGGCCTGGACGGCATCGGTATGAAACAACACGCCAGCCTGCCGGCAAACTGCGCCAATTTGTTGAATCGGGTTAATCGTGCCGATCTCGTTGTTGGCGTAAATAACCGAAACCAGCGCGGTTGTTGGACGGAGACTGGCTTTCACGTCCTGCGGATCCACCCGCCCGTAAGCATCCACAGGTAACATTTCCACCTCGAACCCGAAATATTCCTCCAATTGGCGGACGGTGTGAAGAACTGCATGGTGCTCGACCGGACTGACCAGAATGTGATTCGCGCCTTTTGCCTTTTGTTGCGCGAACGCAGCGCCCCGGAGCGCAAGGTTATCGCTTTCAGTGCCGCAACCGGTAAATAGGATCTCCTCTGGGCGCGCGTGTATGATTTTCGCGACATCGGTTCGCGCCATATCCAGGGCAGCCTCTGCCGCCTGGCCCTTTCCATGAACGGAGGAAGGGTTGCCAAATATATCGGTAAAATAAGGAAGCATAGCGTCGAGCACCCGCTTATCGACAGGCGTCGTTGCTGCATAATCCAAATAGATTCTCTGATTCAATGCCATTATCTCATCTCCATGCCAATAATCGCGGCCCTGCAACCAGCACCTTCCACAGAAAAATGATTATAGCATGATGTCAGTAAGGTTGATCAACATGCCCGGAAAACTTTCATGGATGGCAATCACCTGCTATAATTATCTAAGTCTTCTATGATATTTATCTCATCATGAATTGGGGAAAAACATGGCCCAAAAAATCGTATTCGGCACGGATGGCTGGCGTGGCGAGATCGCTGAAGATTACACCTTTGAAAATGTACGCCGATGCACTCAAGGCTTCGCGTCGTACATGATCCAGACTGGAAAACAAGGTCAATGGATCGTGGTGGGTTACGACAAACGTTTCCACTCGGAAAATTTTGCCCGGGCGGCCTCCGAAGTCCTGGTCGCCAATGGATTCAACGTTTATCTCACCGATGGGCCCACGCCGACACCTGTGATTGCGTTCTCGGTAGTGAATCGAAAAGCGGCAGGCGCCATCAATATTACTGCCTCACACAATCCGCCAACCGATAATGGCTTCAAGGTACGCAATGAGTACGGCGGAGCCATCCCCCCCGAAGGTCTCAAGGCCATTGAAGGCCTGATCCCCCCATCGGAAGACCTGGTGAAAAGGGCCGTTTTCTCGGATGCCGTCGAATCTGGAAAAGTAGTGATCTTTGATGCTGCCCCGGCCTATATCGAGCATCTCAAAGAGTTGATCGACCTTCAGCCCATCAAAGATGCCGGCTTGAACATTGTCGCGGATGTTATGTGGGGCAACGGCGCAAATTGGTTCTCACGTCTTCTCGCGGGCGGCAAGACGACCGTCACCGAAATCCACAACACGCGAAACCCCATCTTCCCCGAGATGAAGCGCCCCGAACCGATTCCGCCAAACATCAACGTGGGTCTGGAAACCACGGTGAAGAACGGTGCCGATGTGCTCCTCATCACCGACGGCGACGCGGACCGGGTCGGCATTGGCGATGAAAAGGGCAATTTTATCAACCAGCTTCAGGTGTATGCGCTTTTGGCGCTTTACCTGCTCGAGGTGCGCAAGCAACGCGGCGCCATCGTCAAGACCCTCTCAACGACCAGCATGCTGGAAAAGCTCGGAAAAATCTACGACGTTCCGGTGTATGAGACCGGCGTGGGCTTCAAGTACGTGGCCCCGATGATGATCGAAACAGACGCCATGATCGGCGGAGAAGAATCAGGCGGTTATGCGTTCCGTGGCAACGTGCCTGAACGCGATGGCATCCTGGCCGGCCTGTACATGCTGGACATGATGGTAAAGCTGAACAAAAAACCGTCCGAGCTGCTGGAGTTGTTATTCAGTAAAGTGGGCGGGCATTATTACGACCGCATCGATCGATCCTTCTCGGGTGATCGCGCTTCGCGCGAACAACGCATTTTAGCAGCCAAACCGGAAACCATTGGCGGCCTGAAAGTCAAGGGATTAATCACCACGGATGGTTTTAAATTCAACCTGGAAGATGGCGGCTGGCTCCTGATTCGCTTCTCCGGCACCGAACCGATCATGCGGGTGTACTGTGAGACCACCCGGCAAGATGCGGTGGCTGCAATTTTGCAGGATGGCTTGAAAATTGCGGGGTTATCCTGATTGTTTGGGCTGAGTGACACTCATTGCCACCTGAACCTTAAAACGGCTTTTCAGGAGGATTTTGAAGAGGTCTTGTCGCGCGCCTGGGAGACCGGGCTCGACCGCATCCTTATACCGGGCATCGATTTGGAAACCAGCCGTCTGGCTGTGGAAATGGCCCAAAAGGACGACCGGATTTTTGCAGCAATTGGAATTCATCCAAACGATGCGCTAAAATGGAAGGATACCAACCGGCAGGATTTAATGACGCTGGCGCAAAATCCAAAAGTGGTTGCCATCGGAGAGATTGGCCTGGACTACTATCGTGAGCACGCTCCGCGCGATATCCAACTCGAA
>CALMIB010000205.1 GCA_937863945.1 uncultured Longilinea sp. | reverse complement strand
ACGCGGGGACTGGTGAAAAGCTGCGCGGTCGGCGAAAACTCCACCAGATCGCCCAGCCAAAACAGACCGGTAAAATCTGAAACGCGTGCCGCCTGCGACATGTTGTGCGTGACGATCACGATCGTGTAGCTGTGCTTAAGCTCGTCGATCAGCTCCTCAATGCGGGCCGTAGCAATTGGGTCCAGCGCTGAGGCCGGCTCATCCATCAAAATCACCTCGGGCCTGACGGCCAAAAGGCGGGCGATGCACAGGCGCTGCTGCTCCCCCAGTGACAAACCGCGCGCGTCTGCGGTCAGCTTGTCGCGCACTTCTTCCCACAAGGCAGCCTGCCGCAGGCTCTGTTCTACCAGCTCATCCAAGGCGTAGCGGCTCAGTTTCATGCCACGCACCCGTGGCCCGTAAGCTACATTGGCATAGATCGACTGCGGGAAGGGGTTGGGCTTTTGAAAAACCATCCCCACTCGCTGGCGCAGGTTGGCCAGGTCCGTGCCTTCCGCGTAAATATCTTCGCCGGCAAAACGCACCTCCCCTTCCACACGCACGCCCGGGATGGTGTCATTCATGCGGTTGAGGCAGCGTAAAAAAGTGGACTTGCCACAGCCGGAAGGGCCGATCAGCGCGGTCACCTGGCGCGGGAAGATGTCCATATTGATTTCATGCAGGGCTTGCTTGGCGCCATAATACAAATTAAGCGCACGGGAAGTAATAATGGGCGGGGTCATTTCTGGCATGACCTCATTTTACCGCAGAGGCGTCGCTCCTAGCAGCCCGACTTGGGCCCCTACGCCCATCCTGGCCCACAGCCGGGCAAATATTAGTTATAATCCGCTGCGATGAAAAAAGCCGCTGTGCTCGTTTTTGCCCTGTGCCTGATGGCCGGTGCATGGGCCTGTGCCCCTGCGCCTTCCAACGCAGCTTCTGCCAGCGAACCACGCACCAGCATCGTCTCCAAAGGCTCCGACACGATGGTCAACCTGGCGCTGGCTTGGGCTGAGGCCTACCAGCCGGCCCACCCAGAGGTGACGCTCTCAGTGACCGGTGGCGGCTCCGGCACCGGCATCTCAGCCCTGATCAGCGGCACCACCGACATCGCCAACGCTTCGCGGGCGATCAAAGCCGAAGAACTGGAAGCGGCCCACGCCAACGGCATAGAACCGCTTGAAACGGTGGTGGCCCGCGACGCGATTGCTATTATTGTCCACAAGGACAACCCGGTCAGCCAGCTGACCCTTCAGCAGATTTCCGACATCTACACCGGCAAGTTGAACAACTGGGCCGAGTTGGGCGGTGAAGACCGGCCAATTGTGCGCCTCTCACGCGAAACCAACTCTGGTACGCACGTTTACTTCCTCGAGACCGTGCTGCGGATGGGAGACCCCGCCAGTACGCTGCTGTTTGACCCGCGCACGCTGCTGCTGCCCTCTTCCGAGGGGATTACCAGCGAGGTGCGCGACAACCCCAATGCCATCGGTTATGACGGGCTGGGGTACGTGACCGAAGATGTCAAGATCATCGCCGTGGCTGCTACCCAGGCCGACCCCTACGTGCTGCCCTCAGCCGCGAGCGTCAGCGCTGGGTCTTACCCCATCTCGCGCGATTTGTACATTTACACCAACGGCCAACCACAGGGAGCCTTGCAGGCTTTCGTCGCCTGGCTGCTCTCGGCCCCAGCCCAACAAATTGTGTTGGATCTGGGCTTTGTACCGGTTGAGGAGTGAGCTGCCAATGAACTTTTCCGCTCCCGAACCCGTGCAGGCCGGTGGTCGCGCCCGCCGCGTAGACCGCCTGATGACGCCGGTAATCATGGCCTGTGGCTATTCGGTCATCCTGTTTGTGGTGATGATCTTTGTCTTTTTGGGCAGCGAAGGCTTTGCCGCCCTGGGTGAAGTGCCGCTCGGGCAGCTTTTTGCAGTGCGCTGGTACCCGATTGAGGCTTATTTTGGATTGCTGCCGCTAATTGGCGGATCGCTGCTGGTCACGTTTGGGGCAGCCTTGTTTTCCGTGCCGGTTGGTGTGCTCAGCGCTGTTTACATCGCCGAAATTGCCCCGCGCTGGATGCGCGAGATTCTTAAGCCGGTGATCGAAATTTTGGGCGGCCTGCCCTCGGTTGTGTTGGGCTTTTTGGGCATCCTGGTGCTTTCGCCCTTCCTGCGGCAGCTTTTCAACCTGCCGACCGGCCTGACGGCGCTGGCCGGCTCGCTGCTTTTGGGGGCGATTGCCATCCCGACGATTGTTTCCGTCGCTGAAGACGCGCTCGACTCGGTGCCGCGTTCGTATCGCGATGCGTCGCTGGCGCTGGGCGCTACCAACTGGCAAACCATCTGGCGCGTGACGCTGCCGGCTGCCCGCTCAGGTGTGCTGACGGCCGTCATGCTGGGCATTGGGCGCGCCATTGGCGAAACGATGACGGTGATGATGGTCACGGGCAACGCTGCCGTCCTGCCCGAGGGGCTTGGGGCGCTGTTTGCGCCGGTGCGCACGCTAACTGCCACCATTGCGGCCGAGATGGGCGAGGTTGCCAGCGGCAGCGTCCATTACCATGTGCTGTTCTTCATCGGCATTGTGCTGTTTCTGATCGCTTTGGTGGTAAACGTCACGGCTTCGCTGCTGACGCAGCGCCGCGAGTCGCGCTCGGAGCGGATGCTCTCATGAGCAGCAGCTCATCCAAAAGCCCGCAGCGCGTGCAGGCCGCCGGTTTTGGCCTGTTGAGCGCCCTGGCCGCCCTGGTCATTCTGCTAATTTTGGCCATCCTCGGCTATATCCTGATCAAGGGCATCGGCGCGATTTCGCCCGGCTTCATCTTTGGCTATCCGTCCAACGGGATGAAATCTGGCGGCATTTGGCCAGCCATCGTTGGGACTTTTTACCTGACGCTCGGCACAGCGGTCTTTGCCGTGCCGCTGGGCATCGGCGCGGCCATCTACCTTTCGGAATATGCGCGCGATTCGTTTTGGACGCGCCTGATCCGCATCGCCATCACCAATTTGGCCGGCATCCCTTCGGTGGTGTACGGTTTGTTTGGGCTGGGGCTGTTTGTGGTCTTTTTACATTTTGGCACCAGCATTTTGGCTGGCTCGCTGACGCTTTCCATCATGACCCTGCCGGTTATTATCAGCACCACGGAAGAAGCGCTGCGGGCGGTGCCGCATTCGTTCCGCCTGGTGAGCACCTCGCTGGGGAGCACGCGCTGGCAGACCATCCAAAAAATCGTCCTGCCGCAAGCCCTGCCCGGGATTTTGACCGGCGTAATTTTGGGGTTGGAACGGGCTGCTGGCGAAACCGCGCCGATTATGTTCACTGCGGCGGCCTTTTTTCTGCCGCGCCTGCCGGCCTCCCCTCTTGACCCGACCATGGCGCTGCCCTATCACCTGTTTGTCATTTCCACCCAGGTGCCCGGCATGCCGCTCCAGATTCAGTTCGGCACCGCGCTGGTGCTGCTGGTGTTTGTGGTGGTGATGAACCTGGTGGCCACCCTCATCCGTTCGCGCGCCCGCGCCCGCCGGCAGTGGTGAAACGATGGACAAAATCATCCTGGAAAACTTTTCTCTCAGCTACTCCGATGGGACGGAATCGCTGCACCAGGTGAGCCTGGCCATCCCGGAAAAGCAGATCACGGTTCTTTTTGGGCCGGCTGGCGGCGGCAAGTCTACCCTACTACGCGCGCTGAACCGGCTAAATGATTTAACTGACATCCGCCAGCAAAGCGGGCGCATCTTGCTGGATGGCGTGGATATTTATGCCAGCGGGGTGGATGTTGCCGCACTGCGGCGCAAAGTCAGCATGGTTTTTGCCACGCCGGTGGTGCTGCCCTTCAGCATCCGGCGCAATGTGCTTTTCGGGTTGGAATTGGCCGGGGAATCCTCGCCCAAGCGCCTTAAGGAGGCTCTGGAGCGCAGCCTGGTGCAGGCAGCACTCTGGGATGAGATCAGCGACCGGCTGGATGATCCGGCGGTGGCGCTTTCGGGAGGGCAGCAGCAGCGTCTGTGCCTGGCGCGCAGCCTGGCCCTGCAGCCGGAGGTGATCCTTTTGGATGAGCCGACTTCTGGGCTGGACCCCATTTCGACTTCGAAGGTGGAGAATTCGCTTCAGGAGCTAAAGCGGGATTATACGATTGTGTTGGTGCCACATTCGGTGCAGCAGGCGGCGCGCACGGCGGATATGGCGGCGTTCTTTTTGCAGGGGGAGTTGGTGGAGAGTGCGCCCGGTAAGGCGCTTTTTACGAATCCGCGCGATCAACGCACGCAGGATTACGTGGAAGGCCGCTTCGGCTAACGGCC
>CALMIB010000204.1 GCA_937863945.1 uncultured Longilinea sp. | reverse complement strand
GGTGCAAGATGGATGCGATAACCATTTCACCTTTTGCATTACGCGCATCGCGCGCGGCGAGGGCCGCAGCATGCCGATTTCACAGATCATCACCGAAGTGATTGCCGCTCAGCAGGGCGGAGCCAATGAAGTGGTGCTCTCCGGCGTGCACCTGGGGTCGTGGGGCAGCGATTTCGACCGCCCGCTGCACCTTTCCCACCTGATCGGCGCCATTCTGAAGGAGACCGAGATCCCGCGGTTACGCCTGTCGTCGCTGGAGCCCTGGGATTTGGGGGAAACCTTCTTCAGCCTGTGGGAGAACCCGCGCCTGTGCCGTCACCTGCACCTGCCGCTGCAATCTGGCTCGGCGGCCACGCTGCACCGCATGGCACGCAAAACCACCCCGCAAAGTTTTGCCAAATTGGTTCAACAGGCGCGCGGTGTTTCAAGCGACATGGCTATCACCACCGATCTCATCGCCGGCTTCCCGGGCGAACCCGATGCTGAATTTGCCGAAAGTCTGCAATTTGTGGAGCAGATGGAATTTGCCGGCGGGCATGTGTTCACCTACTCCGAACGGCCTGGCACAGCCGCGGCGCGCATGGCGGGCAGCGTTGCCCACGAGGTACGCAAACAGCGCGGCGCCATGCTCCGGAACGTGCTGGCGCACAGCGCCCGCCAGTTCCAGAAACGCCAGGTGGGACGCGAGGTCACCGTTCTGTGGGAAGCCACCGATTCGGTCGGCCCGCAAGGCTGGCGCTTGCACGGGCTGACCGATCATTATCTGAAAGTCACCGCGTTTGCCCCGCGGCGCCTGTGGAACCAGTTCAGCCGGGTGCAACTGATCGATCTGAACGACGACGGTTTGTTGGGAATTTTGACCGCGGACGAAGCGTAACCGGAAACACAGTCCGAGGATTGGCCCGTGTTTTGTTTGCGTAAAAAATATGATGCCGGTTTCGCGGTTTATTGCAGTTTCAATTGGTGCAGCGTGCTTTTCAGCACATCGGCCGACTTTCGCAGCCCGGTCAACTCATCATCCTGCAATTCCAGCTTAATCACGCGCTCCACGCCGCCGCCATCGACGACCGACGGTAAACTGAAGCACACATCGTTAATGCCATAGTAATCCAGGATCAGGCTGGAAACGGACATAACCGTGCTTTGATCGCGGATGATGGCTTCCACCAGGCGGGTCAGGCCGCTGGCAATGGCGTAATAGGTGGCGCCCTTGCGTTCGATGATGTGATAAGCAGCGTCGCGCGTCTGCTGGAAGATTTCGGTCAGCGTTTCAGAGGTGCATTGCATACCGTTGGCCGCGCAATAGATTGGCAGGCGCATGCCGGCCAGGTTGGCCAGCGACCAGACGGGCACTTCGCTGTCGCCGTGTTCACCAATGATGATCGCATGCACCGAGCGCGGATCGACGTCAAAATGCTGGCTGAGCAGGTAGCGGAACCGGGCTGTATCCAGGATCGTTCCAGAACCGATGACTCGCGCCGGAGGAAGCCCGGAAATTTTCAGCGATGCATAGGTCAGCACGTCCACCGGATTGGTTGCAATCACTAACATGCCGTCGGGATTGTTGCTGACGATGCTTGGAATAATCTGGCGGAAGATTTCGGTATTGCGGGCCGCCAGGTCCAGGCGGGTTTCGCCTGGGCGTTGCGCGCTGCCGGCGGTCACCACGGTCACAGCGGCTCCGGCGCAGTCCTCGTACGAGCCGGCCCAAACGCGTGTGGGACGCCCGAGCGGGACGGCGTGCATCAGGTCCATGGCTTCGCCTTCCGCTTTGGCGCGGTTGGCGTCAATGAGCACGATTTCGCTGGAAAGCCCGCTGATCAACAGGGAATAAGCAAACGTCGCGCCGACATTGCCGGCTCCGACAATAGCTACGCGGGTGGGATGTCCGTGTGTGTGGGTCATCTAACCTCCTTTCTCATTGCGATCCATTATACGCGAAATGGACTCATGCAACGATTCACCCATCCGGCTGTACAATTTCCGATATAATGAAAGCCGGTGGCCCGGAAAATTAAAGTTTTCCTTGGAATCTTAGGCTTTGGTTTTCGGCCTGGATTATGCCTTGCTCCGGGTTTCCTTGACCCGGTCACAGTCCGTAGTATAATCCACCGCTCTGTTAACACAAAACCAATGGATGGCAGCATCACCGTATTGATGCGAGCGACAATGAATCTTGAAGACCGCAATGGCACGACCGTTGTCCGCCGGGTTGGCGATTACAAGACCAAACCTTCAGTTCGCACCTGGCTGATTGGCCGGCCGCTGAGAACGGCAGATTCTGACCAGCAGACGATTGGCAAGTTCATTGGTCTGGCAGTTTTTTCTTCCGATGCGATGTCTTCGGTGGCTTATGCGCCGCAGGAAATGTTGATTGTCCTGGCGGCGGCTGGAACAGCCGGCCTTGGCTATTCCATTCCGCTGGCCATTGCCATCGTGATCTTGCTCGCCATTCTGACGCTTTCTTACGAGCAGACCATCCATACTTATACCAACGGCGGCGGGGCATACATCGTTTCACGGGATAACCTGGGCGAGTACCCGGCGATGATCGCGGCGGCGGCGTTGTTGACCGACTACATCCTCACCGTGGCGGTGTCCATCTCCTCCGGCGTTGCCCAGATTGTGTCTGCGGCGCCCGCGTTTGAGGCCTACCGCGTGCCAATTGCGGTGGCGATGGTTGTGTTCATCATGGTGGTCAACCTGCGCGGAATCAAAGAATCGGGCAGCGCCTTTGCCATTCCCTCCTACTTCTTTGTTCTGATGATGTTCCTGACCGTCGGCGTCGGCTTTTTCCGTTTCCTGGTAACCGGCACGCTGGGACAGGTGGCCAATCCGCCCCAAGATTTGATGCATGACGTCGTTCAACCCGTCACCATTTTCCTGATTCTAAAGGCTTTTTCCAGCGGCACCACCGCTCTGACCGGCGTTGAGGCCATTTCCAATGGCATCACGGCATTCAAAGAGCCGCGCAGTAAAAACGCCGGCATCACCCTGATCATGATGGCCTGTATCCTGGGCTCCCTGATGCTCGGCATCACCTTCCTGTCGCATCAGGTTGGCGCATTGCCATCCGAAGAAGAGACCGTTATCTCGCAACTGGCGCGCACCGTTTTTGGCGACCGCGGATTTATCTACCTGGCGACGATTGTTTCAACGACGGTTATTCTAATGATGGCTGCCAATACTGCCTTCGCGGGGTTCCCCTGGTTGGCTGCATTAACCGCCGGCGACGGCTATTTGCCCCGCCAGTTGACTTACCGCGGCAGCCGCCTGGTTTACTCGCGCGGCATCGCCATGCTGGCAGGCGCTGCTATTCTGCTTATTATTCTCTTTTCCGCCAACGTTACCCGCCTGATTCCGTTATATGCAATTGGCGTGTTTTTATCCTTCACGCTTTCGCAATCCGGCATGGCCTATCGGTGGTACAAGTCGGGGAAATTAAAGCCCGGCGAGGAGAAGCAGGAACGCGGTTCAGTTTTGCATCACGATCCGCATTGGTTGACCAAGATGATCATCAACGGCGTGGGGGCGCTGGTCACGTTTGTGGTGATGATGGTGTTTGCCATCACTAAATTCGCCACCGGCGCTTACATTGTGATCATCCTGATCCCATTGTTAGTGGGCTTGTTCCTGGCGATCCACCGGCATTATCAATCGGTGGCAAAGCGGCTCTCGCTGGATCATTTTGGCGCGCCGCCGCACATTGCTCGGAACCGCGTCATACTGGCAGTGTCTGGTGTTCACCGCGGAACCATGGCTGCGCTGCGCTATGCCCGCACCCTGTCGGACGATATCACCGCCGTTCACGTCTCCATTGATCCCGTAGAGGCGGATAAGCTCAAAACGAAATGGGAAACCTGGGGCGATGGGATTCGGTTGGTGATTCTTGAATCGCCATACCGGCTGCTCATAGAGCCCCTGCTGGCTTACATTGATGATATCGATGAAAAGCGCCAACCGAATGAGGTCATCACCGTGGTTGTGCCACAGTTTGTGACACCCAATATCATGACTTCAATATTGCACATGCGCACAGCAGACGCACTGCGGAACGTCTTACTAAACCGCCCGGGAATCGTCATCAACGAAGTCCCCTATCAGGTTGAATAAACATCCTCAAGAGGTAAATTAATGAACATCATCGTCGTGGGTTGCGGAAGAATGGGAGCAGAGCTGGCATACCGCCTCTACCAGCGCGGGCATGATGTGGCCGTTATCGATGCCAATTCATCCGCTTTCAATCACTTGCCCGCTGATTTTCAGGGCCGTTTTTATGAAGGCGACGCGCTGAGTTATGATGTGCTGCATCGCGCAGGGATCGAGCATAGTGACTCCGTGGCGGCTGTCACGAATTCAGATGCGTTGAACCTGGTCATTGCCCAGACGGCCAAGGTTGCCTTTCACGTCCACAACGTGGTCGCGCGCAACTATGATCCCAATTGCCGGGAGTTGTACGAGGTCTTCAACATCCAGGTAATCAGCGCCACGGGGTGGGCTGCACAACGCCTGGAGGAAATGATTTACCATTCCGAAATCCGTACGGTGTTCTCGGCCGGCAATGGTGAAGTGGAAGTCTATGAACTAAAGGTTCCGGCCAACATGGATGGAAAGCCCTTACAGGCCTTGCTTGATCAGACCGAGACCGTACCCGTTTCATTGACCCGGGCCGGAAAATCGATTCTGCCGGCGGCAGATTTCGTGCTTCAAGAAAATGATATTGTTCACATCAGCGCTACCCTGGATGGGATCACGGCGCTGCGCCAGCGCGTTGGTTTCAGCGCAAAATAAATCCAGGAAGGAGCATCGCATGTATGTCGTTATCGCAGGTGGCGGTCGAACGGGAACCCAACTGGCTCGAATTTTGATTAAACAGGATCACGAAGTTCACGTCATTGAAGCCCGCAAAGAAATCCTCAGCCGGTTGCACAGAGAATTGCCAACCGAAATTATCCACGAGGGCAATCCCGTGGACCCGGCCGTCCTGGAACAGGCCGGCATTGAGCATGCCAATGTGATGGCAGCATGCACCACCAGCGATGAAATCAACCTGGTGCTGTGCTACCTGGCGCGCAACCGCTACCAAATCAAACGGACCATCGCCCGCGTGAACAACCCTCGC
>CALMIB010000203.1 GCA_937863945.1 uncultured Longilinea sp. | reverse complement strand
CTGTGTTCTGAGGAAGATTTTTCCCGTAGGCATGGATTTTTAGGTGGAGCTGAAAACCACCCCTCATTACACATCACTCATGAACCATCACTCCTGACGAATTGTGAGCTGACAAATGAGAAAACAGATTCCAACAATCATTCTAACCATCCTGCTGCTGCTGGCGTTCGTGATGCCCGCGGCAGGGCAGGCGGACGCCGAATACCTGCTCAAGGTGAGCAAGGTGATGGGCACCAACCTGGGCAGCCAGATCAACGGCACGTTCAAGCTGGGCATCGACGGCGACCTGGGCGCGGTGAAGTCGGTCGAGTACCGCATCGACGGCGCGGCCATCGGCGCGGCCAGCGCGGACCCGTTCACGCTGACCTTCAAAACCACCGCCTATCCGGCCGGCGCGCACGCGCTGACTGCCGTGGTGACCAAGAGCGACGGCAGCAGCTTCGAGACACCCGCGCGCAATTTCACCTTCCTCTCCAGCGAGGAATCGGGCGAGATGCTCAACAAGGTGCTGCTGCCCATCCTGGGCATCACCTTTGGCGTGCTGGCGGTGATGATGCTGCTGCAATTCGCGCTGTTCCGCAACCGCCCACTGGCACAGATCGAGCCGGGCGCGCCGCGCAACTACGGCATCAAGGGCGGCGCCATCTGCAAGAACTGCGGCCGGCCGTTCGCCATTCACATGTGGTCGATCAACCTGCTGCCCACCATGCGCTACGACCGCTGCGACTACTGCGGCAAGTGGGGCGTGCAGCGCACAGCTTCACCGGCGGCGCTGCGCGCGGCCGAGCAGGCCGAACTGGCCATGTCGAAGCCCGAAAAGCCGGTGGCCGAGAAGACAGAAGAAGAGAAGCTGAAAGAGATGATGGATCAGACGAAGTACACGCGCTGAGGGGGAGCGGTAATCGTTGCTAATAGAGCCTCGCCCGGGTTGAAACACCATCGGGCGAGGTTTTTGGTTTGGCTGCCGCTCAAAACCCGTTAAGCAGGCGCTCGCCGGGCTCTTGCTGATGATCTGGCCCGGGGTGCGGGGCGAGGCTTTGGACGCCTGGTGAAAATTGGAGTGATTTCTCTCGCCTCGCCCTTACCGGGGAAAGGATACGGATGCTTCGATCGCGCCGGTCTCCAGACCGGGCTTGATGGGAAGCATGCTTACCTTGCGAGAGAACGGTGCAATAAAAGCGCGAGAACGCGCTTCTTTAAGGCCGTTTCTTCCCGAATCACCGAATTGCCGAATCAACGAATTGACGAATACCGAATCACTTCTTCCTGAACACCAGCATCCCGTCCGAACCGTAGATGTCGGTGGGGATTTTCATGGCCAGCTCGTACTGCGCCTGGAAGCGCGGGTCGGGCAGCAGGCCCAGGCGGCCGTAGACCTCGAGGATGACGATCCAGTCGGGCTGCCGGTCGAGGATCAGTTCGGGCGCGACGGCGTAATTGATCACGTAGTATTTGGGGTCGAGCGGGTAGTAGGCCAGCGTTTCGGGCGAGTTGAGCCCGACGGTGTCGAGGATGCGCGCGGAGGTGTAATAGCCCAGCACGCCCACGTCGCCGGCAGCAAGAATATCACCGGGTGCCATACGCGGCGCGACGAAGTCGGCGGCCTGGCGGTAGAGCAGCTCAAGCTTATACCAGGCCATCTCCGGCGCGGGCCGGTCGAGGCCGTGATCGGGGTGGACGCGCCATTCGGTGAGAAGGAGGAGAGTTGGCAAAATCAGCAGGATTCCGAGCAGCGCGAACCGTAAACGACTCTTCGGTAATCGGGGTTTCGTCAATTCGGTATTCGGTTTTGCAGCAGGATCCGGCGATGCGGCCGAATCCCGCATGCCGGATACCGCGTACCGTGTTTTTCCGGCCACCAGCATCTCCACGCCCGCCAGGATGGCCAGGGAATAGGCCGGCAGGGGCGGGGTGAGGTACCAGCGGAAGATGAGCGGGTTGGGCAGCGCGAAGGTGAGAAAGTACAGCGCCGGGTAGAGCAGCCAGCCGAGCAGGCGCGGTTCGCGGCGGTAGAGGCGCCGCGCGCCGAGGATGTAGAGGAACGGGTAGAGCACCAGCCCCAGCCCCACCGCCAGCGTCGAGCCGAGCAGGTTCTGCTCCATGAAGGGCGTGGCGTAGTGCTGGATCAGGCGGATGAGCGCGTCGTTGGCGGGCAGCAGGTAAGCGCCGGTTTTGGCCTGCACCGAGTGCGGGATGGGCGAGCCGAAGGTGAGCGTGGCGAAGGCGGCCCAGCCCAGCGTGGGAACCAGGAAGGCCAGCAGTTCGCGCGCCGTGAGCGCTTCGTCGGTCCTGCGAACGGCGCGCACCAGCCGGTCGAGGATCAGCGGGCCGACCAGGATGAGCGCGTCGGGGCGGGTGAGGATGGCCAACGCGCCGAGCAGCCCGGTGAGGGCGCGGCGCTGTTCGGCATAGGCCAGCGCCAACCCGGTGAGCAGCAGCACGTAAACCGAGGTCTCCAGTCCGCCGACGGCGAAGGTGACGCTGAAGGGCGCCACCGCCCAGGCCAGCGCGGCGGCCAGGCCGGGCCAGGGCGCGCCGGCGCGCTTTCCCAGCCGGACGAGCAGGTAGCAGGTGGCCGCGTCCGCCAGGGCATTGAGCACCAGCGCGTTGAGCGGGAAGTTGGCCTGAGTTCCTCCGGTGAGCAGCCCGATGCCGGCCATGACGAAGGTGTAGAGCGGGGTGGTGGTGCCCTGCACCGGCTGGCCGGGGTTATAGACGAAGCCCTCGCCGGCGAGCAGGTTGCGCGCGTAACGGAAGGTGATGTACGCATCGTCGATGGTGCGCGGCCCGGGGACGAGGCGCGCGGCCAGGGCGATCAGGACGATGAGGGCGGTGAGGACGGCGGGGAGGGAGGGTTTGCGCATCAGTGAAGAAAAGGACAATGCTGATATCTGAATGCTGAATGGAGAATGAGAAGAATTGTGGATGGCCTGCCCTCGAAGAGGGCTGATTGCTGATTGTTGATTGAATAAGATGGGCACGGCAAGGCCGTTTATGGTGGCGGTGATCGAAGGAATAGCCGTGCCCCTACGCGGTGATTGACGGTCTCTTTTTCACTCTTCGTTATTTGTTCTCTGTGCCCTCTGTACCCTGGTCGGGTATGATGTCTCTGTGATTTTCTTTTTGCTTCTCTTCCAGCCTGGCGGTGAAGCGCGCCTCGTCGATGATGAAGCGCTCGTGCAGCCCTTCGCCGACTTTTTCGACCTCGTCCCAGGCCTCGACCTTGAACACCAGCCGGCGGCGGTCGACCTCGACCAGCTCGGAGCGGAAGCGCACGGTCATGCCGATCGGTGTTGCGGCCAGGTGTTTGATATTGACCAGCGTGCCGACGGTGGTCTGGCCTGCGGCGAGGAAGGGCAGCACCGCCGCATGCGCGGTCTGCTCCATCTGGCCGATCATGCGCGGGGTGGAGAGCACGGGCGGCAGCGTCTCGCCGCCGGAATGGCGCGCGGTGTCGGAAATCTGCACGGTGAGGGTGCGTTCGTGGGTCAGGCCGGGTTCGAGGGGCATGCAGGCGGCTCCTGGGGGAAGAATTAGAGCAATTGTAACGTATAGCGGGAAAGAAGGAAAAGAATTATCGATTTCTAATTTTAGATTGAAAAGGCCAGGGACTCGAAGCACTCCGATTCCCTCATCCTGGAACCCTCATCACGTATTACGCATTACTCATCTCTCACCGCTTCAACAAACAATAATGCTCGACGGTGCTTTCCGGCAGGCGGGTGCGGTGCACGACCGCGAAGCCAAAATGCGTGTAGATATCGATGTTACGGCGGTTTTGCGTCTCGAGGTAAACCGGCACGCCCAGATCGTCGGCTATTTTGAGCAGCGGGGCAAGCAACTGGCGCGCGAAGCCCTGGCGTTGGAAGGCCGGGGCGACCGCCAGCGTATCCAGGTACACGTAGGGGTCGCGGATGAGCGTAGCGCGCAGCGCCAGGCTCCAGCGCTGAAAGCGAATCATGCGCCGCAGCGGCTGCCAGCCGGCCCGCGCCGCCATTGCAACGGCCCGC
>CALMIB010000202.1 GCA_937863945.1 uncultured Longilinea sp. | reverse complement strand
CCCTGGCCGACCACCACGCCAAAGCCTTCGCCGCGAGCCATCTGGTGCAGCAGCTCGAGCGCCACATCGGCATTGCTCCAGGTCAACTCCATCCCGCCGGTGATTTCAGGCGTGAGGATGCCGTATTCGTAACATTCCATGGCAAACGCGATCGAATCGCCCACCGAAATGGTGTCGATTCCGTAGGTATCGCAGTAAAAATTCATTTCCAGCACATCCTGCGGATCATAGATCGCCAGGTTGGTCGAAAGCGCGCCAAGCGTTTCGTATTCAGGCCCGTCCACGAAAACGGGTTCGCCTTTGTACGGCCCGGTGCGCAGGTGAACGTGCGGCACGCCGTGAGCGCATGCCATGGTACAGCCGTACCAACAACCGTCCGGACCGCGCCGGTCGTACATCGCCTTCCACACCTCGCCGGCCACCCGCGATGCGCGCGGATCGGCGCCGAAGCGGAAATTTTCGCACGGCAATAGATCGAAGCGGTTCATGATCTCGATCAAATACGGCGTCCCGGTGCCGCGCATGTCATTTTGCGAGGCGTCAAAGCGCGAAATTTCCGAATTGATCCGCGCCCCTGCCTTGCGAATCAGTTCAGGCTTGGCGCAGCCGTTGGCGTCGCCGCCCATGTCGGTAAAGCGGACGACAATAGCCTTGATTTTCTTATCACGCAAAACCGTGCCCGAGCCGCCGCGTGCGGCCTGTTTGATGCGCACCTCGTTGCGGCGCGCATCCCAGTAGCTGATGTTCAAACCACACATCGGGATGTGCTCAGCTGCCTGGCCGGCAGAAACCACCGAAATGCCGCGTCGCTGGCGGTCATCCTGCCCGTAGATTTCGGTGATCATGCGCGCCACCAGGTGCGTATTCACCGGCTCAAGCGGCGCTTCTTCAACGGTCACGCGGCCGTTGTCGCCGTCGATGAAGATGATCACATCCTTCTCGGCTTTGCCCTGGATTTCCAGAGCGTCCCAGCCGGCAAATTTCAAGTATGGGCCGAAGTATCCACCGCCATTGCTGTCAATAATGGAATGAGTTAACGGCGAAATAGTCACGGCGGTCATTTTGCCGGAGCCCGGATAGCCTGTAATGCCGCCGATCGGACCGCCGGCCAGGACCAATTCATTGGACGGGTCATCCCAGGCGGTCCCATCCGCCACGGCGTTCCACAACAACCACATCGCAAAGCCGCGCCCGCCGGTGAAAAGATCTTTCATTTTCTGCGTGACCGGTTTTGAAGCAATCTCGCCGGTTCCCAGGTGAATGTACAACGTGCGATTGGCATATCCACGTTCGACCGGGCGGCGCTCGTACGTGAGTTCAGCAACAACCTGATGAGCCTGCAGCACCAGCTCAGGTAACAATTCAGTCATTCGCGCACTCCTTGATAATTAGCGATGATGGGCCTGACGACAATCATCCAACATTACCATTATATTAGCCTAAGGGCATCCTGCCGACTTGGGTTTCATCACTCATCCGCTCGACAAATGTCACCTGTCAGCGCATGCCTTTATCATTTTTACCGGTCTCTCGTCCATGCTGGGGATTAGATGCTATAATTTGTTCTTTGGCTTGCATATGATTTCACATAGAGTTATTTAATGGAAAATATTCGCGGATTATCCATCTTTGACATTATCGGCCCCATCATGGTGGGCCCATCTAGTTCGCACACGGCCGGCGCGGTCCGTTTGGGACTGGTTGCCCGTTCCATTTTTGGCGAGCAACCGCAATCCGCCCTGATCGAATTGCACGGTTCATTCGCGGAAACCGGCCGCGGGCATGGAACCGACCGCGCCCTGGTTGCGGGCTTGTTGGGGTTGGAACCGTCCGACGAACGCATCCCGATGAGCTTTGACCTTGCCCGCGACTGCGGACTGCATTTCCAATTTCAGGATGTTGATCTGGGCGAATCACAACACCCCAACACCGTCCATTTTATTCTTTCCTCTGCAGACCGGAAGATGGAAATCACCGGTTCCTCAGTTGGCGGCGGCATGATCACCGTGACTCGCCTGGACGGATTCCCGGTCAACCTGACGGCGGAATTCGAGACGCTGTTGATTGTCGGCGAGGACCGGCCCGGCACCATCAACGCCATCACCGCCAGGCTCTACGAGGAGCACATCAACGTGGCTTTTTTCAACGTTGCCCGCGACCAGCGCGGCGGGCAGGCTATCATGATTATTGAGACGGACGACACCATTCCGGGCGGGCTGGTGGAATACTTCAAGACCTTCCCCTGGGTCCATGCCGTGCGCCGCATCCTGCGGCTGAAAGAATAACCATGTTCACATCGTTGCAATCGTTAATCGAGTTGGCAGAATCTCGGCAATTGCCGTTGCATGAAATCATTCTCCAGGGCGAAATCGCCAGCAGCGGCAGGTCCCGCGAAGCGTTACAGGCCGATATGACCCGCCGTCTGGAAACCATGCGCGCCAGCGTGGACAAAGGTCTGGCCAGCCCGGTACACACTTTAAGCGGATTGAGTAAGGGCAACGCACATAAATTTTACACTTCCATCCGGCAAAACGATGCTGCCCTGACCGGCTCCTGCCTCAGCCGCGCCATCGCCCGCGCGATGGCCGTCGGCGAGGTCAATGCCGGGATGGGTTGCATCGTGGCCACGCCCACGGCTGGAGCGGCGGGCGTGCTGCCGGCCGTGCTGCTTTCGCTGCAGGAGGCGCGCGGCTTTACGGATGAGCAACTGGTCAACGCGCTTTTCACCGCCGGTGGTATTGGCATTGTCATCGTCAACCGTGCCAACGTCTCCGGGGCAGCCGGTGGCTGCCAGGCTGAAACCGGCTCGGCCGCGGCCATGGCGGCCGGTTCGGCGGTTGAACTGCTCGGCGGCACGCCCGGACAATCGGTGCACGCCGTTGCGCTATCCTTATCCAATATGCTTGGGCTGGTCTGCGATCCGGTCGCCGGCCTGGTGGAAGTGCCCTGCATTCTGCGCAACGCCGGCGCAGTGGCCCAATGCTTCACGGCTGTGGATCTGGCTCTGGCGGGTGTGGAGAGCCTGATCCCGGCGGATGAGGTGATTGACGCGATGGAACGCATCGGCGGCCGGATGGATGAACGCTTCCGCGAAACCGCCCAGGGAGGATTGGCAGCCACGCCCACCGGACGGGCGCTGGCGCAGGCGTTCTGGACACGGACCAGAGGGGAAAAAACCAATGAATTTTGAAGACCAACTGGATATTTACTTGCGGGCGCGCTTTACCCTGCTGGTATTGGTCACATCGGAGGAGGAACGCGCTCTGTCCACCATCAAGGCCGTGTGTGAGCGCACCGGCCGGCGCTGCCTGGCCTGGGATGCCGCCGACGGTTTTCAATGGGTCACCCCCGCCGCCGGCAGTGCGCCCGTCGCGCGCGACCCGCTCACCGCGCTGGAACAGATCGACAAGGCGGATGCCAATACAAACGCTCTCTACATATTAAAGGATTTCCACGACGCCTGGTCCAATCCGCAGATCAAGCGCAAATTGCGCAGCATCACCCAGCGGTTGAAATTTACCAAGAAGTCCATTCTCGTCACCACCAGCAGCACACAGATTCCGGATGAACTCAAGGACGATGCCGTCCTGGTCGATTTTCCGCTCCCTACGGCGGCTGACCTGGAAGCCGTGCTGGCCAACCTGACCGCGACGCCGGGCGTCAAGGTCAACCTCACCCCGTTGGGCCGCGAAAAACTGGTCCAGGCCGCGGTCGGGCTGACCTCGGCACAGGCACAACGCGTGTTTGCCAAAGCCATCGTCACTGACGGCATCCTCGACGACCGCGATATTGACCTGGTGACCGAAGAGAAAAAGCAGATCATCCGCGAAAGCGAAGCACTTGAGTTCTACGCGGTATCCGAAACCCCCGATAACGTGGGCGGGCTGGGCGTGCTGAAGGACTGGCTGCGGCTGCGCGAGCGCGCGTTTACCCAGGATGCCCGCCGCTACGGACTGCCCGCGCAAAAAGCCATCGCCATGATCGGAATTCCCGGAACGGGCAAAAGCCTGACCGCCAAGATGATTGGCGGATTGTGGCGATTGCCTTTGCTGCGCCTGGATATCGGCGCGTTATTTGGCAGCCTGGTAGGCGAATCGGAAGAACGCACCCGCCGCGCGCTGCACCTGGCGGAAACTGTGGCGCCCTGCGTAGTGTGGATCGACGAGATGGAAAAAGGCCTCTCCCACGGCGGCCTTGACAGCGGTACCTCCACGCGCGTCTTCGGCTCCATCCTGACCTGGATGCAGGAGAAGACCGCCCCCTGTTTCGTGGTGGCCACGGCCAACGATATTGCCAGCCTGCCGCCCGAACTGCTCCGCAAGGGCCGCTTTGACGAAATCTTCTTCCTGGACCTACCCACCCAGGAGGAACGCCGGGAAATTCTGACCGTGCACCTGCGCAAGCGCAGCCGTCTGCCGGCCGATTTTGACCTGGAAACTCTCTCCGCCGCCTGTGAAGGCTACGTCGGCGCGGAAATTGAGCAAGCCATCATCGATGCCATGTACATCGGCTTCAACGATGATCAACGTGAATTCACCAGCCAGGACATCCTGGACGCCATCCGCCGCCAGGTTCCGCTGTCCATTTCGCAGCGCGAGACCATCGAGATGCTGCGCAACTGGCTGCGCGAAGGCCGCGCCCAATCGGCATCCTTCCACGAAACCACTGAAGCGGAAAATCGCTTTGTGCGCATCCAACTCGATCTTCGCCAGCGTCCCTGAGCATGCCGCCCCGCAAGAAAATCCAGCCGAAACCGGCGGATATTGAACCCAACCGCTTGCAGCGCGCAGCCGCCGGTCTACTTGACGTTCCACTGCTGGGGTCGGTCGCATTCTCGCAGCTGAGCCGCGACCTGCAATCCGGCAATCCGCGCGCCGCGACTGCCCTGGCGCGCAGGCTGGATGAGCTTGCTTCCGAACCGATGCGGCAGGCCGTCACCGATTTACTGAAAGGCATCAGCCAGTCAGCCTGCGTCGATGCAATTTGGCAGGAATGGCTGCGCTCGCGGTCGGCACGTCTCACGGAAGTGCTCCTGGCCGTTCAAAAACCGGCAACCGCCCCGTCCCAAACGCGCGCCTACAGCCTGCTCAAGCTGGGGCGGATCAAACAGCTCGAAGATGCTCCCGCGGACCTGGTCATGGCGCTCATTCTGGCCTGCGACGATCCGGACGAGCAATTGGCCGGCACGGCCCGTCAGGTGATCGGTCACCTGCGCCAGGAAGATGCGTTCGAGATCCTTTGCGCGCATTGGGCGCTCACGCGCAACCCGTTCCTGGAAGCGACCATCCTGAAAGCCGGTTACCTGGCGCAAAACCCGGTCAATGTGCGCGTCCTGACGGCGCTCAAGCTCAACCAGCCCGATCAAATCCCCACCGGCAGCCCGGAGGTGGTTGC
>CALMIB010000201.1 GCA_937863945.1 uncultured Longilinea sp. | reverse complement strand
CGTCATTGGCGGCAATTTTTTGCGCCAGGCCTTCGACAATAGCCGTTTTGCCCACGCCAGCTTCGCCGATCAGCACCGGGTTGTTTTTGGTGCGCCGGGAGAGGATCTGCATGACGCGCAAAATTTCCTTTTCCCGCCCGATGACCGGATCCAGCTTGCCTTCGCGTGCCTGGGTGGTCAGGTCGCGGGAATACTTTTCCAGCGTGCGGTAGCGCGTCTCAGCCTGCGGATCGGTGACGCGCTGCCCGCCGCGCAATTGCAGCACGGCATCGTTAACGCGCTCGCGCGTGATACCCGAGCTTTCCAACAGGCGCGCGGCCGGCGTATTGCGCTCGGTGAGAATCGCCAGGAAGATATGCTCGGTGGAGATGTATTCATCCTTTAACCGGCTGGCCTCTTCGTTGGCCAGGTCGATAATCCGTTTCACGCGCGGCGTGATGAAGATCTGCCCGGCGCCGCCGCCAAAAATACTGGCTTTGGGACTGGTCCGTAAAATGTAATCCAGGCGATCCGCGAGTCCGTTTGCATCCACCTTTAAGATCTCTAAAATTTGCGGGATCACCCCCTGCGGCTGCTCGATGAGCGCCAGCAGGATGTGCTCGGTATCAATCTGGTTGTGGCCGTAGCGCTGGATGATCTCGGCAGCCCGCTGCGCTGCTTCTTGAGCACGCTCAGTAAATCGATCAAATCGCATCATAGGAAATTATCCTTGTTTCGTAATCTACCTTTACCTTTGGTTGGCATTATAGCATTAAGCCTGATCCAGTATATGCGCGGCGGATAAGAATGACGTAAGAATGAAAGCCAGTTTTTTGTGAATTCTGGTCTTCTGCGAGAAATCCGCTAAATTTACGCGTTTGCAGCAATTACCATTTTAACAGGCGGTGTTAAAATACTGGTATGGCCGTACCTGTCGCAATCAATGCAACGCACCTTCGCCCGGTGGACACCCGCAAAGATCTGCCGGAAATCGCCGATTTGATTGAGCTGTGCTTTGCCAGCACAATGGACGCCGACGGGCGCGAATACATCCGCCAGATCCGGCGCATGGCGTTTGAAAGCCGCGGCATCAACCTGCCCATTCCCGGCTCACGGCCCATCAGCGTGCCCATCCAGGGGTATGTCTGGTTGGAAAATAACCGCATCGTCGGAAATCTGACCCTCATCCCGTACTTCAAGAACGGCAGGGTGGTGTACATGATTGCCAACGTGGCCGTGCACCCTGAATTCAGGCGGCGCGGCATCGCCCGCCAGTTGACCCAGCAGGGCATGAACCACGCCCGCGACCACGGTGCGGCCGCAGCCTGGTTGCAGGTCCGCGACGACAACCGGGGCGCTGAAAACCTGTACCTGTCGTTGGGCTTCCTGGAACGCGCGCGACGCACCAACTGGAGCTTCGATCCGGCCGGCCAATCCACGCTGCCGCTTCCGCACCTCGTCAGCATCCGCCGGCGCACCACCAACGACTGGCACATGCAGCGACGCTGGCTGCAGGAAATTTACCCGCCTGAAATCGCCTGGAACCTGCCGTTTCAAATTGGCCGCGTTCAGCCTGGATTGTGGCGCAATTTAATACGCTGGATGAACGGCGAACGCATGGAACACTGGAGCGCCTGGCTGGGTGACCGCCTGTTGGGCGCAGCCGCCTGGGAACCCGGCAACGTGATCACCGACATGATCTGGTTGGCGACCAACCCGCTGGATGAAGATCTGGCTGCCCAGGCGCTGCTGACGCACGCGCGGCGGATCATTCCCAGGAACCGGCCAGTGACGGTCAACTTTCCGGCCGGGATCGCCGAGGAAGGCATTCGAGCCGCCGGATTCCACGCCAACAATACGCTGATCTGGATGGAGGCGCCTTTCAGCGGCGCAGGCGCGAACCCATGAAACCTTCCGGTCAGAATCTCGTATATATAACCAAAGGAGCAACCTTATGCGCAAGTTTATTATTCGGTTGATAATCAACGCGGTGGCATTGTATGTGGCCGTGGCCATCCTGCAAAATCACGGCATCACCCCCACCAGCCAGCACTGGTACGACTATCTCTGGCTGGCGCTCATCTTCGGCGTAATCAATGCCGTCATCAAACCGCTCCTGGTGATCGCGAGTTGCCCGCTACTGGTGCTGACGCTGGGCCTGGGAACGTTGCTGATCAACACGCTGCTCTTCTACCTGGCCGGCTGGATCGGCACGCAATTCGGCGTCGGGTTTACCGTCACCGGCTTTGTTCCGGCCTTCCTGGGCGCACTGATCGTCAGCGTGGTGAGCTTTTTCCTGAGTGCGATCCTTCGAGAGGAAATGCACTAAGCATACTCTGAACCTCAAAAATAACAGCAGCGGGCGATTCCCGCTGCTGTTGTTCTATTCCTGGTTCAAGTAAGAATCGAAGATCAGGGCAGTGAAAAGCGCATCACGGCGTTATTGATTGCGTCTGTCACCCAAACATGGCCGGATTCATCCAATGCAACGCCTGCCGGCATGCCAAACCCTTGCATGCCCGAGACGGGATCGCCCCAGGTGCGCAAGAAGGTGCCGTCCGTTTTGAATTGAAGGATGCGGTAGCCCTCGGGATCGTTGATGAACACGTTGCCGTCGCCGCTTACGGCGATGAAAGGTTTGTTATCCAGCGAATGGCCGGACCAGGCAGAAACATCCCACATGCTCAGCGGTAAGAACAGATC
>CALMIB010000200.1 GCA_937863945.1 uncultured Longilinea sp. | reverse complement strand
GCCTGCTGGTGGTACTGGCGGTGCTCGATCAAATAACTCTTCAGGTATTGGCCGGTGTAGGAAGAGTCGTTTTCACACACTTCCTCCGGCGTGCCGGTGGCGATGACCAGGCCGCCGCGGTCGCCGCCCTCCGGGCCGAGGTCAATGATGTAATCTGCCACCTTGATGATGTCCAGGTTGTGCTCAATGATCAGCACCGAGTTGCCCGCCTCGACCAGCCGCTGCAGCACCTCAATCAGACGGTGAACGTCGGCGGCATGCAACCCAACAGACGGCTCATCCAGCACGTAAAAGGTGCGGCCGGTGGCGCGCCGGGATAATTCCTTGGCCAGCTTGACGCGCTGCGCTTCGCCGCCCGAGAGCGTGGTGCCGGGTTGTCCCAGGCGGACATATCCCAAACCGACATCATACAACGTCTTCAATTTGTTGTGGATGGCCGGGAAACTGGTAAACAGTTCCAGGGCTTCCTCCACGGTGGTATCCAGCACATCGGCGATGGACTTGCCTTTGAAGTGCACCTGCAGCGTTTCGCGATTAAAGCGGCTGCCGTGGCACACATCACACGGCACGTAAACATCCGGCATGAACTGCATTTCAATGCGCAGTTGTCCCTGCCCCTGGCAGGCTTCGCAGCGGCCGCCGTGCACATTGAAGGAGAACCGCCCCGCCTTGTAGCCGCGCATCTTGCTTTCCGGCATTTCGGCGAACAAATTACGGATCTCATCGAACATGCCGGTATAGGTGCTGGGGTTCGAGCGCGGCGAGCGGCCGATGGGTGACTGGTCGATGTTGATGATTTTATCGAGCAGTTCGATGCCCTCAATCTTGTCGTAATCGCCCGGCTGGGTATGTGCGCGGTTGAGATCGCGGGCCAGCGCGTTGTACAAAATATCCACCATCAGCGTGGACTTGCCCGACCCCGAAACGCCCGTGATGCACACCAGTTTGCCGAGCGGAATATCCACGGTCAGGTTTCGCAGGTTGTTGGCCCGCGCGCCGGTGATGCGCAGGTGCTGGCCGTTGCCCTGCCGCCGGCTGGCGGGTAGCGGTACCTGCTTGCGGCCGGACAGGTATGCGCCGGTCAGCGATTCGGGGTTGGCCAGAATTTGTTCCGGCGTGCCTTCAGCAATGACGCGCCCGCCGTGCTCGCCCGCGCCAGGGCCCAGGTCCACCACCCAATCGGCGGTCCGGATCGTATCGTCATCGTGTTCGACCACCAGCACGGTGTTGCCCAAATTGCGCAAATTCTTCAGCGTTTCCAGCAGGCGGCTGTTATCGCGGGGGTGCAACCCGATCGAGGGCTCATCCAGTACATACAACACGCCCATCAAACGCGAACCGATTTGCGTTGCCAGCCGGATGCGCTGGGCCTCGCCGCCCGAAAGCGAACCGGCCGAACGCCGCAGGGTCAGATAGTCCAACCCTACGTCCACCAGGAAACCCAGGCGCGAGCGGATCTCCTTGATGACACGGTCAACGATGGCCTGCTGGCGCATATTGAGCGGTGAATCCGGGCTGCCCAGCCGGTCGATCCAGGCCAGGGCGCGCGCGATCGGCCAGTTGGTCACCTCGACAATGTTGCAGTCATCCACCGTCACCGCCAGCGCCTCCGGGCGCAAACGGTTGCCGTTGCAGGTCTGGCATGGGCGGTCGGTCATGAATTCGGTGATCTTGTTGCGAATGAATTCCGAGTTCGTCTCGCGGTAGCGCCGTTCCAGGTTGGGAATGACGCCCTCGAAGGTGGTGGTGTAGGTGGATTGCCGTTCATTGCGGCCGTTGAGCTGCACGCTCATTTCTTCGCTGCCCGTGCCGTACAGGATTTTATTGACGCTCTCAGGCGGCAGAGAGTTGACCGGCGCGTCCAGGTTGATGTGATAGCGTTTCGCCACCGCTTCAACCATTTGCCAGTAATATCCGCCCTGCTCCCGCGGACCGTTCCATTCCAGGGCCGCGATGGCGCCTTCATTAAAGGAGCGGTCCGGGTCGGGGATCAGCAAATCAGGATCGATTTCCTGCTTGCTGCCCAGCCCCTGGCAGTCCGGGCACGCGCCGTGCGGCGTATTGACCGAAAACGTGCGTGGTTCGATTTCCGGCAGGCTGATGCTGTGAACCGGGCAGGCCAGGTGTTCGGAGTAATACAGGTCCACCGGCGGATCGACGCTGAGGTTTTGCACCGTCAGATACCCTTCGCCCAATTTCAGCGCGGTTTCGACCGAATCGGTCAAGCGGGAGCGCATTTGGCGGCGTTCATCCTCATTTTCCGGTTGGCTGATCACCAGCCGGTCCACCACGGCTTCAATCGTGTGATTCTTGTACCGGTCCAGCGTGATTTCATCTTCCAAACTGTACACCGTTCCGTCGGCGCGCACGCGCACGAAACCGGCCTTGCGGATCTCGTCCAGCACGGCCTGGTAGGTGCCCTTGCGGCCGCGCACGACCGGCGCGAGGATCAACAAACGCGAGCCTTCGGGCAGGTTTTCCAGGGAATCCGCGATTTCCTGCGCCGATTGCTTGCTCACCTCGCGGCCGCACACCGGGCAATGCGGGATGCCCGCGCGGGCAAACAGCAGGCGCATGTAATCATAGATTTCCGTGACCGTGCCAACCGTGGAGCGCGGATTGTGCGAAGTGCCTTTTTGATCGATCGATACAGCCGGCGACAACCCATCGATGTAATCGACATCCGGTTTGTCCATCTGCCCGAGGAACTGGCGCGCGTACGAGGAGAGCGATTCGACGTAGCGGCGCTGGCCTTCGGCAAAAATCGTATCGAACGCCAGCGAGCTTTTCCCCGACCCTGACAACCCGGTGATCACCACCAGTTTGTCGCGCGGAATTTCAACGCTAATATTTTTCAGGTTGTGAACGCGCGCGCCGACAACGCGGATAACATTTTGGGTCATGAGTAAATCTTCCACCTTCCATAAGGAATCAACGTTTCCGTCGAATTCATGACCAGAAATTATACCATCCAGCGCAAGCTCTTTTCCGATCTTTGTCCCAGGCACAGCCTTCATTTTATATCTCCCGAATTAAGACATTATATCGAAAATATGTTCATAGAACAAGAGTTAAAATAAACGCACCGCCGGGTGGATGGCGGCACGTTTATTTTCAGATCGGGTTTTTGAGCGATTACGGAATGGCTATCTCCGCGCTGGCCTGCGTCACCCGGGCCGGCGTCAGCGGCGTGGCGCTCAACATCTCCAGGAAACTCCTGACTTCGTCCGTGAACGGCTCGCCGCGCAGGTTTTCAGCCCAGCGGTAACCAATCGACTGGTACAGCAGCTCAACCTTCACCTGGTAGGCCCCCTGCCCGGGCAACTGGATCTGGTACACCAGGCTGTCGCCGCCGGCGGCGAAGTCAACATCCTGACCGGCTTCCCCCACCACGGCAATCTCGGCCGGCAATGCGGTTTTATCCATGCCGGCTGCCAGCAAGCGATTATCCTTCAGGTAACGCTGGGCGCGCAGCAGCGTGGTGGTCGCCGCGCCGTTGGGATCGCCAATGATGGTTTCATAGATCTGCACCTGGTCCGGCTGCGTGATGCGCTCGTAATGCGGTTCAAACTGGAAGGCATCCTGATCGTTGATATTGCCCGGGATGGCGCCATTCGGATCCCATTCTCCCGATTCAAACACCACGGCCCCATTCTGATCCGTCACCAGCACGTGCAACCATACGCGCCGGGAAGGGAAGCTGGTGGGAAATTTGTGCCCGGTCATATTTTCAATGGTTACACCCAGGTTGAGCACCTGGCCTTCCAGTTCAGGCGTCAGGTGGATGGTCGCCGTCTTGGCGGAAAGCTGTTGTTCGGTGAGCTGGATGGTCTGCTCGAATTGCTCATCCAGGGCAGTCACCTCAAGCGCATCGCCGTTCGCCTGCAACAGGGAGAGCATGAACTGGTTGCCGCCGATAAATGTGTGCTGGCGGAAGGGCGATCTTTTTTCGGGATTGACCGTGGAAATGGCCACCGCTTCTCCGGCATCCGGCATGTGGCAGTCCTGGCAGGATTGTTTGTCAACGAAATCGCTGTTCTCCCACTCGGTATAGGGCGTCTGCTCCGGGAACAATTCTGCGCTGATTTTGCCATCATTGGTGATGTAGGGCGTGAACAGGTTGTGGCAAGTAGCGCACAGGGCAGACTGCGCGGTGTGGCTTGCCTGCGCCGGGACAAACCCCGAAGCCGCCTGCATGACCGTCACCCAGTTTTCGGCTACGGCAAATTGACCGAACAAAGCCCGCTCACCGGTAGCCGCGGTTTCATCGATAGCCAACCCGCCGCTGAAACTATCGGCCGTTCCCAGCCCCTCGGGTTGAATTTGATGGCACAGTGTGCAGGAAACGCCGTCCATCGCCAGCGCATGATCGGGATGCGTGGAAGCAAAAACGCCGTCATCCAGCATCGCGGTCTTGCCGCCGGCGGCGGCGGAGGTAAAATGCGCCATCGGCACGTGGCAGGTGGAGCATTTATCCTGGATAAATTCTTCGTACTGCGGATTGGCCAGGGTCTCCCGCCGCACGGATGCGCGGTAGTACGGATCACGGGCCGCATTGGCCATCATGGTCGAGCGCCAGTCGGTATCGATGGATACATCCATCCCGCCGGCGGTCTTCAGCCCGGTGTGGCAGGCCGAACACTGCCCGGAGGTGGAGAACAGTGCTCCTTTCACGTTGAGCAGCGCGCCCGGCTCCGCGGGCTGATCGGTCGGCGCGGCCTGCGTCGCCGCCGGCGCGCAGCCTGCCGCCACGATCATCAACGACAAAACAACCAGCCATCCGCCCCATTGTCGGTTCATAAATCCCTCCCAGATTGTTTTCCCGGATAAAACCATTCTAGCACAGCCCATGTTTTTCAAGCTCTCTGCTATACTTCAGGTATCCAGCCAACCCTCACCAAAGGAATTATCCATGGATCAAATCTCCCACAAACGCGCCATTTCCGCCTGGACAATGTACGACTGGGCCAATTCAGCCTTTGCCACCACCATCATGGCGGCTGTTTTGCCGGTTTATTACACCTCGGTGGCCACCGCCGGCCTGCCGGCCAACATCGCCACCGCCTACTGGGGCTACACCTCATCCATATCCGCGTTGATCGCCGCCATCATCAGCCCGATCCTGGGCGCGGTGGCAGACTTCAGCGGATCCAAGAA
>CALMIB010000199.1 GCA_937863945.1 uncultured Longilinea sp. | reverse complement strand
CCAGCGGCAGGTCGGTGATGCGGCCGCCCTGCAATGCCACCATGCGGCCAAAACCGCCGGCCGCTGCCAACCGCACCGCAGCCGCGCCCAGGCGGGTGGCCAGCACGCGGTCGTAGGGGGTGGGCGAGCCGCCGCGCTGCAAATGCCCCAGCACGGTCACGCGTGTTTCCACCTGGCAGGCTTTGGCGATATGGTCGGCCACCACCAGCCCGATGCCGCCCAGCCGCGGCACATAAACCGCATCGCCGGGCAGCGCAACCACCTGCTCCCCGCCGGCCGGGTGCGCGCCTTCGGCCACCGCGATAATGCTGAAGGGGCTGCCGCGCTGTTTGCGCTCATTCACCTTCTGGCAGATGGAATCAAAGCGGAACGGGATTTCAGGGATAAGAATGACGTCCGCGCCGCCGGCCAGCCCGGCGTGCAGCGTGATGAAGCCGGCATCGCGGCCCATCAATTCCAGCACCATCACGCGGTGATGCGATTCAGCGGTGGTGTGCAGTTTGTCAATCGCCTCGGTGGCGGTGGTGACGGCGGTATCGAAGCCGAAGGTCACCTCGGTGCCGCCGATATCGTTGTCGATGGTTTTGGGCACGCCCACCACCGGCACGCCCAGCCCGGCCAGCTCCTGCGCGATATGCAGCGTGCCGTCGCCGCCGACCACGATCAACGCGTCCAGCGCCAGCGCGCGGATGCCGGCGATGACAAGCTCGGAGGTATCCTCAATGATCTCCCGGCCATCCCGCACTACCCGCCGCGCGAAGGGGTTGCCGCGGTTGGCGGCGCCCAGGATGGTGCCGCCGCGCGGCAGGATGCCGCGCACGTCCTGCATGCCGAGCGGGAAGACTCCGCCCGGATCGACGAATCCATCAAAACCGTCGCGCACGCCCAGCACTTCGCAGGTAAATTCCTGGCAGGCGGTTTTGACCACCGCGCGGATGACAGCATTCAGGCCGGGGGCGTCGCCCCCGCCGGTGAGAATGGCAATGCGTTTCATGGTTGACTCCTGTGACCAGCCGGCGGCCAGCGCACGACTTCGGCGCGGGCGTTGGCCGGGTTATGTTCGAAGATGCGCGCCAGCGGCAGGTTGTTGGCGCGGCAGAGCAACGCGGCGATCAGGATGCCGTGCGAAACCACCAGCACGCGCCCCTGCGGGTGAGCCGCAGCGATCTCGTCCACGGCGGCACAGGCGCGCGCCGCCATTTCGGCGATGGTTTCGCCCCCGCCGGGCGGGCGGAAGTCGGGCGGGGCGGCGCGGCGCTGCTCCCACTGGCCGGGGTAGCGTGCCTGAATTTCGTCGATGGTCAGCCCCTGCCATGCGCCGAGGTGCTCCTCGCGCAGGCGAGGGTCCAGATGCAGGGGCAGGTTCAGCGCCGCGGCCAGGGTTTCAGCCGTCTGGCGCGCGCGCAGCAATTCCGAAGAGACCAGCACGTCAAAGGGCTGTCCCTGCAGGCTGGCGGCCAGTCCGGCGGCCTGCCGCATGCCTTCCGCGTTGAGCGGGATATCGAGCTGGCCCATCAACCGCCGCTCGCGGTTCCAGTCGGTTTCGCCGTGCCGCACCAGCCAGAGTTCGCTCATATACGCTCCTGTTGGGGTGATTATACCGACCTCTACCCGCCGGAATGTAACTTTTTGGCCCGATTCTTATCCAATACTTATAGAGATATTGTATGCTTGGATGACAAGGAGAAAAAGCCTATGATTACATTTCTCTTTATTGGTGCCGCCGGGGTGATGTTCATCGCGGCTGCGTTGCTGGCGGGTAGCATGTTCTCCCGCCCGGTGCGCCAGCCGGTGAGGGTGCGCCGCGATCAGGACCGGCGCTAAGCCGGCCGGTTCGTTCATCCGGTTTGTAAAACAACAGCGCGCGGTGCAAACACCGCGCGCTGTTCGTTGCCTTGCCCGACCCGGAAAAGATTATAAATATGCGTGGTCTGCCTGGTGGAGCAAGGAACGGTAATCTTGTTTGGCCAGTTCGATCAACTCGAACAGCCGGTGCAGGTCGCCGTTGCATAGCTGCAAGATGGCCATTTGCACCCGTTCGCGCTGCTGCTCGTCGGGTTCAAGTCCGTAGAGGTCCAGCAGGTCCATGATGCGCTCTGGCGTGTGATGTGGAAAATTTTGTTGGACCCCCTGCAGCACCTGCTTGCGCGTGTACGCGGGTATTCGATACGGATAAGTAGCAACTGACATATCCAAGCCCCCTGTTGAATCAAATTCGCAATACATTTGATTATCCATAGGATACCCGGGCTGACTGACAAAGTACTGTCACGCTGGCACGAAAATTGCCA
>CALMIB010000198.1 GCA_937863945.1 uncultured Longilinea sp. | reverse complement strand
CGGCGATTTGATCCGGGGTGACCTTGACCTCGGGAATGACCGCCATTTCCGCGCCGCCCGCCAGCGCCGACATGAGTGCCAGGTAGCCACAGCCGCGCCCCATCACCTCGATGAGAAACGCGCGCTGATGCGAGGAGGCCGTAATTTTCAGGCGGTCGATCGCTTCAAGCGAGATATTCAAGGCGGTGTCCACACCGATGGTGATCTCGGAGCCGTACAGATCGTTATCAATAGTGGAAGCGATGCCCACCACGGGGAACCCATGCTGGTGCAAAGCATAAGAGCCCGTCTGCGAGCCGTTACCGCCAATCACCACCAGTCCGTCAATGCCAAGTTCGTTTAAGTTCCGAATGGCTTTGATCTGGCCTTCTTCGGTCTTGAAATCCAGAGAACGGGCGCTGCCCAGCACCGTGCCGCCGCGCTGAATGATCCCGCCAACATCCCGCGCCCCCATGGGAAAGATCTTGCCCGTGATCAGGCCTTCATAGCCCAGTTTCACGCCGAAAACTTCCCATCCCCGGGATATGCCGGTACGTACTACCGCTCGAATGGCAGCGTTCATCCCCGGCGCGTCTCCACCGCTGGTTAACACAGCAATGCGCTTCATCGATCATCCCTCCTGGCGAGTCACAAAATGCGTTTCCGAAATTCTAGCACGAAATGAGTAAAGTTATGACACTCAGAAACCCAAATCAGGCTAAATTGCAGTGTCGCAAATACCAACGAGTTGATACAATGCCGAATGATTCAATTAATCAGGCCGAATCGGCTGTTTCCACAAGCGACATCCCATTCCCAAAGGGAACACAATGACAGATTTCCGGATCAAGCAGCACCCAATTTTGCGCATCCCCGAAGTGGATGAAATAATTTTTTACTGGCAGGGCCAGAAACTGGTTGCACAAAAAGGCGAAACCATCGCTTCGGCGCTTTTCGCGCACGGCATACGTGTCTTTGGACATCATCCGCGTGACCATTCACCGCAGGGCCTGTTCTGTGCCAACGGCCAATGCTCGCAATGCATGGTACTTGCCAATGGGAAACCGTTGAAGTCCTGCATGGAACTGGTCGAGGAGAACATGCAAGTCGCCCCGATGGAAGGGCTGCCAACGCTTCCCCGGGTGGATCAGGTGCCGGAGATGAAACCTGTGCAGGAGATCGAAGTGCCCGTCCTGATCATTGGCGGGGGACCGTCAGGGTTATCTGCCGGGATCGAACTGGGCAAACGTGGCGTGCGCGTGCTGTTGGTGGATGACAAACACCGGCTGGGCGGCAAACTGGTGCTGCAAACCCACCGTTTTTTTGGCTCGACCAACGCTGTGTATGCCGGAACGCGCGGCATTGACATCGCCACGCGCCTCGAGGAAGACCTGCGCCAGTACCCCTCAGTGGAAATTTGGACCCGCAGCACCTGCCTGGCCGTTTTCAGCGATCAAAAGGTGGGCATCCTTAAAGAGAACGATGAATACGTGCTGGTCAAACCGCAGATCCTGCTGGTGGCCAGCGGTGCCCGCGAGAAATTTCTGGCGTTCAAGGGCAACACGCTGCCGGGCGTCTTTGGCGCGGGCGCGTTCCAGACGTTAGTCAACCGCGACCTGGTAAAACCGGCCGAAAAGCTGTTTATCGTGGGCGGCGGCAATGTCGGCCTGATCGCCGGATACCATGCTCTCCAGGCAGGCATCGGCGTCGTTGGCCTGGCGGAAGCGCTGCCCGAATGCGGCGGGTACAAGGTCCACAAAGATAAATTGACCCGCATGGGCGTGCCCATCTACACCTCGCACACAGTATTGAGCGCGAACGGCCGCGATAAAGTCGAATCGGTTACCATCGCCCGAGTCGATTCGAATTTCAAGCCCATCCCGGGCACTGAAAAATCCTTCGAATGCGACAGCGTCCTG
>CALMIB010000197.1 GCA_937863945.1 uncultured Longilinea sp. | reverse complement strand
CATGACTGATTACGTCGGCCCCAAGCTGATGGTGGATATGCACATCAATGTGGATGGAGCGATGACCCTGAGCGAAGCTCACCTGATCTCCGACGAGGTTATTCGCCGCCTGCAGCAGCTCCCGGATGTTGACCGCGCCTATGTTCACATTGAACCGGACGGTTGGGACGATTAATTTCCACGCAATCCGAAACATCTCCTTGCGTATAAGAACCAATTGTGGCCCCGTTTTTTGCAACGAGGGAAATCACAGGGGGTTTCTGGCATGCTTATTGCTTCGATTCTTCAGCGGCCAATCGTCCCGGCCTTTGATGTATAATCACTTCAAGTTATCGAAAACGGATCGGGTGTCCCTTGTTTGATCTCCTTTTCCATCCAATTTCCACCATCGCAGGTCAAGAACAAAGCAGCCTGCCTGGATTGTTCATCTCGCAGGCGCCGCGCAAGGCTGCGAGAAACCGCAGCGGCGATATTTTCTTGATCCTGTTGGGTCTGGATGGCAATTCTCCGCTGCCCTCCCCCGCAATGGACAGCCTGCTGTTGCAAACTGCAGAAGTCTATTACCGTTCGCAAAATTCGGTCACTTCAGGTTTGCGCGAAGCCGCCGACTCGTTGAACGAATTCCTGCTCAACCGGAATCTGAAAAGCGCGCGCGAGGGGTTGCAGGCGGCCGGCCGTTTGAGCATGCTGGTCATCCACCGTGACCAGGTTCTGCTGGCACAGGCCGGGCCGTCGCGCAGTTTCATTGTATCCGGCAGCCGCGTGGATGAATATTCCGATACCAGCCTGGGCCGCGGCCTGGGACTCAGCCGCACGCCGGCGCTGCGCTTTTATTCGCCCCACGTCGAGCCCGGCGACCTTATTCTGGTCAGTCCCAATCCGCCGACTACCTGGATCCCGGCCACGCTGACCAACATCAATCAGTTGGGCAGCGAAGCGCTCCGCCGCCGGTTGACCGCCCAGAGCGGCCCGGAGGTGCAGGCGGTGGTGCTGCAACTGCAATCCGGCGCCGGCGAAGTGCGTCCGCTGCGCGGCCAGCCTCCGCAGACCGCGCCTGCAACCGCGGCCGTATCGCCGGCCGCGACTGCTGAACCGGTGATCCCCCCGGCCTCCGTGGCATCCTCCGATCTGTCTGACGATCTCCCGGAATTGCCGGAGGAAATACTTCCGCCCCAAACCGCCGGCGCTGCCCGGCAAGGTTCCAATACAACCGCAGCGCGCGCCGCGCGCCAAGCCAAGCGCTCTGCAGCGCTCAACCCGGATACCCGCCGCCGCCTGGCTGGCGCATGGAAAGGCTACAATGCTTTCAAAACGCGCGTCAGCACCGGGTTAGCCACTTTTAGCGCGCGCGTGTTGCCCGGCAATGGCGAGCGCGGCGGCATCTCCACCGGCTCGATGCTCTTCATCGCCCTGGCCATCCCGTTGATTGTGGTAGCCCTGGCCATGACGGTATATTTCCGCAGCGGGCGCGGCGAACAACATGCCGCCTACCTGACCCAGGCCCAAAAATTCATCCAGCAGGCCGGCGAGCAAAGTGACCCGTCCCTGCAGCGCGCCAGTTGGGAACAAGCCCTCTACTGGGTGTCGCAGGCCGAAAATTACGGCCGCTCCGAGGAATCCTCCGCTTACCGCCAGCAGGTGCAAACCGCGCTGGATGCCATGGACGGGATCAGCCGCCTGGCATTGCAGCCCGCGCTTTCCGGCGGTTTTGGTACGCCCGTAACCATCACCCGCATCGTGCCATCCAGCACCGATCTGTATTTGCTGGACGGCAGCCAGGGCCGCATTCTACGCCTGTTCCTGACCGGTCAGGGCTACGAAGTCGATCCGCAATTTGACTGCACGCCCGGTCAAAAGGGCGCGGTGATCATCCGCCCGCTCATTGACCTGGTAGCCGTGCCGCTCACCAATTCGCACAAAGCCACCGTAATGGGCATCGACGATACCGGCAACCTGCTGCTGTGCGGGCCGGGCATCCTGGCCTCCAATCAAACCACCCTGACTCCGCCGGATAACGGCTGGGGGCAGATCGTCTCCATCACCTACAGCCAGAACGTGCTCTACGTGCTCGATTCAAAAAACAACGCAGTCTGGCGCTACGACGGCAGCGATCTGGTCTTCCCGGACATGCCCAGGCTGTTCTTCGACCGCGAAGTGCCCTTGCTGACCGATGCGATCGACCTGAGCATTTTCCAGGACGATCTTTACGTGCTGCACCAGTCCGGGCAGATGAGCCGCTGCACCTACAGCAGCTTTGATTTCTCGCCCACCCGTTGCACCGACCCCGCGCCGTATGAAGATTCGCGCTCCGGCCGCGAGGCGAACCCAATCGCATTCACCGATGCCCAGTTCATGCACATGCAGGTCACCCAGCCGCCGGAAGCCTCGATCTTCATACTGGACGGCAAGAAAGGCCCGGCCATTTATCAGTTCAGCCTGCAGCTTTACCTGGCCAGGGTTCTGCGCCCGGCTGTAAATAGCGATATTCGCCTGCCCGACCAGCCTGTCACAGCCTTTGCCATTACACCCGGGCGCCTGGCCGTGCTGGCCTTCGGCAACCAGCTTTATTACGCTTCCCTGCCGTGAACCTATCCCTTCAAGCACGTTTACCAGGAACGGGGCTGCTGGCGCTGGCGGGCAGCGGTGAATATTTGCCCGGTATGCAACCGGTGGACCGCTGGCTGATGGATTGGTTGGGGCAGCCGGCCCATGTGGTGTGCCTGCCCACCGCCGCCGGGACCGAAGGCGCAGAACGCCTCGATTACTGGAACAACCTGGGCATGGAGCATTTTCAGCAGCTTGGCGCCGCCAGCGTGCAGGCATTGCCCGTCATCGACCGCGCATCGGCCAACGATCCGGCGCTTGCCGCCCGCATTCGCGCCGCCAATTTTGTGTATGTATCCGGCGGCAAACCCGCCTACCTGTTTGACACCCTCCAGGGCACGCTGGCCTGGGAGGCCATCGAAACGGTGCTGGCAGGGGGCGGCGTAGTGGCCGGGTGCAGCGCCGGCGCGATGGTTTTTGGCGGACACATCCCGCGCAACAATAGCGCCTTTGCCCTGCAGCCGGCTTTTGGTTACCTGCCCGGCAGCGTGATCCTGCCGCACTTCGACGAGCTGCCCGGCTTCCTGCAGGGCATGATCCCGGTGTTAATTCAGCGCCACCTGATGATTGGCATCGACGGCGATACCGTGCTGGTGTGTGAAAATGGCCGCTTCCAGGTGCGCGGGCGCGGCGGCGTCACGCTGGCAGCCCAGAACCACC
>CALMIB010000196.1 GCA_937863945.1 uncultured Longilinea sp. | reverse complement strand
TTTGAATGCGGCGATATGGCGAATGCGGATGCCGTTGCACAACGGGCGCTGCGGCCTGATTTTGAGAACCCGGCTTTGAGCCTGCTGTTGGGCCGCATTAAAGCCAACCTGGGCCAGCTCGACCAGGCAGTTTTCCACCTGACCCAGGCTGTAGAGCATAATCCGGCCAATGTCGAAGCCTATATCGAGCTGGGAAAAACGTATCAACAACGCCGCGAGCAAGATAAAGCCGTGCTCACCTTCCAGCAGGCCATAAAAGTCGCGCCGCGCGACCCGCGCGCATTTGTGTTGGCTGCTGCGGCGTTGAAAGAAGCCAAGGATTATTCCGGGGCGGAAAAAATGTTACGCAAAGCATCCGAACTGGCGCCCAACGATTTGACCATCCACCGACAACTGGGCGCGATTATCGCCTTGAATCTCGTCCAACATTCCCAGGAGGCCCAGGCATGGCGTTAAGTGGCAGCTCTTCCAGTACTTCATCGATGATGACACGCTCGACCCTGCTGCGCCTGATTCATGCGGCCGTCGAGGTGAAGGCGGAGAAATTTGCCCGCCAGGCTGCGTTGACCTGGTTGGCGGCTTATCCCGGCGATTTAGAAATCAATTTTTTGCTTGCAATGGCGCTCAAAGCGGAGGGCAAACCGGCTCATGCCGCCAACATCCTGGAGAAAGTGGTCTCGGCCGACCCGGAAAACCGTGCTGCGTATCAGTTGCTGGCTGAAATCTGCGTAGAAAATGAGGCCAAAGCCGCGCAATGGTGGGGTGCGGTTTTTGCCCTCAGCGGCGCTGTGCCGGCAAATGTTCACCTGCCAGACTGGAGCCGGCCTGTTCGCGAATGTTTACGGAAATTGGAACAGGGAAAAATAACTGAAGCAGAGGCAATCATCCACGTGGCCCTGGCGGCTGATGACGTCCTGCCGCTGATCGATCTGATCCACCTGAAGGTCAATCGGGTTGAAAAGGATTGGTTGACGGTGCGCCAACTGGTGGAGTTGTATCACGACCGTTGGCCGGAGTGCCTGGCGTTCCAATATATGCAGGCTGAGCTGGCGATGGAGAGCGGCGACGAAGCCGGGGCGGTGCTGTTGCTGCATGAGTGCGTCACCCGCGATGCATCTGGAGTGGTCGCAAAACGATGGTTGAGTTCGCATCAATTTTACCGGCCGATTTGGCCGGAAGATCCCACCATCCGGTTTGATCTGCCGGTTCCGGCGGATGTTGCCTCGAAATTGGGAATGAACAGTCTGCCGATGGAGACGACGGTCGTCCCGCCGCCAGCGGTTACCGCGCCTGATGTCCCTGAAACCGCGGCAGTGACCGATACCCACCGCGCTGCCCAGGAAACTGCCGAGCCAAAAACGGCTGCCAGGAAGATGGATGTTCACGACGCGGTTGAAATGCAGGCAATTAAGGGCGAATTCGAGAAGCTGGCTAAACGCCTGAAGAAGCCTGCCATTGGTCAGGCGGACGGGCGTTTTCCAGTTTATGTGATCCTGTCCTCGCGAACCGGCTTGATCAACCAGTACGGCGCGCAATCGGCGGAGGTGCTTTTTGCTGAAATGAACCATCTGGCCGAAATGGTGCGCCGTCGGCAGGGGTGGGGTGCACTGGCTTATTTGCCGGATGACCCCGTCTGCACGACAAAACTAGGAATTGCCGCGCTGGACAACCAGGATCCCTGGCAGATCAAACTGGCATTAAAAGATTTAGACCAGGCGCTGGCGCACCGCGGCGAGCGAATTGGCGCGCTGTTGATTGTGGGCGGCGAGCAGATCGTGCCGTTCCACAAGCTGCCAAACCCTACGGAAGACGCAGATACGGAAGTTCCGTCGGATAATCCGTATGCCTCCACGGATGCCAACTATTTTGTGACCGAGTGGTTGGTGGGACGGTTGCCAGGCGAAGCCGGCACGGATGCCGGGTTGCTCTTGC
>CALMIB010000195.1 GCA_937863945.1 uncultured Longilinea sp. | reverse complement strand
ATCCGCGCTGTGAACCTGCCAGACGTCAAAGATAGTTTCTACGGGCCGGTTCATGGCTGCGAAGATCCGGCGCCGGTTTTCGATCACATGCTCACGCGAATCCCCGTTCAAGCCTCCCAGGTTGAGTGATTTCCACGGCTGCGGGCTTACGCCGCCATGCCGTGTGAAAATGCCCTGCACAATGTGCGAGCCAGGGAATAAATCAAATTCAAAAAATCGAAGGCCTCCCAACTCTCGTAGAGACACTTTTCAGCCACCTTTGCCTGACATTTGCTGGATATATTCCAGCTTGCCCAGCAGAATAGCCCGGGTTTCTTTCATGCTGTCAGCCACATACGGGAACAGGAACCAGGCTGTGGACACGCCAAACAACAAGCCGGTGATCGTGCGGAGTACCGGCGTACTCTCGCGAATTGGCAACCAGGCCGGCATATTGGACGCCAGCCCGGGGAGCTGGGAAAAACCATCCAACGCGATCGGAAAGATGCCTACGAGAATCCAGACCAGCCAATTGAGCGGCTTTCCTTTATTCTTCAGTAATGAAAAAACCAGCCCAAAACCCAGGAAGCCCAGGTAAATGGCGATATCCCGTTCGCACAGGGCGGTTTTAAATCCTAGGTATTCATCCCCGATGAATTGACGCGCAGTGAGAATATCGACTTCGCCAATCACCTGTTCATAAGGAGCAACCCCCGCGACGCCTGCTCTTTCCAGCGGATAAAAGGGCTGCGCCCCAAAAAGGAAATAGGATCGAAAAGCCAATTGATGGCAGAAAATCGAATACCCTTTATAGATCAGGCTGGCGCCGCGCATTTGTCCAGATTCTGCCAGAACGGGTGCGAGAAATGCCAGACCAACGAACAAGAACAAAGCCGTGTTGAAAACCGCCATATAATGCCGGCTGAGCCAAAGAACGAATCGATCCAGGCCGGTGAAGCGGCTGCCGCGTTCTACCCGCTGTTGGTAAGTGCGGTCGCCGGTCTGTTCGAGGTATTCCCGGCGTTGAGAAGCGGAGGTTAATACCACCGTCATGTCCTGCTCCGTAAAGGGCCAGCGCAGGTGGTATGGACCGCATTCCAGCATGGGCAGGTTGGGGCCAACCTTTTCGAGAAATTCGGGGGTGCGGGCAACGTCAATCTCGATTAACTGATGCGGAATGCTCTGCTGCATTTTTTCCAGCAGGAGCTTGATTTCGCTTTTCTCGGCTTGATCTGCCTGGTGGTAGAGTGTAACTGTGATCATTTTGCAGGTCCTGAAAGGTAAAAATGCAACCGCATAAATAAAAACAATTCAGTGCGTCTTCCCCCGGAAATCGACGCCGGTTCCAGTTTACAGTCCAAAATCAACCCACAATCCAAAGCGGGCCAATTGCTCAAACGTGCCCAACAAAAGCATAACGCCAACGATGACCAGGATAATGCCCATCGCGATTTCGACATAATGCATGACTTTTTTATACTTCTTGAGCGCGGCCGTCACCCAGCCAATGCCCAATGCAGCAAAGAGGAAGGGAATTGCCAATCCGGCAGAATAGGCTGAGAGCAGTTTCACGCCTTCCGAAATCGAACCCCCGTTTAGCGCGAGGGTCAAAATGGCGCCCAGCACGGGGCCAACACACGGCGACCAGCCGGCGGAGAAAAACACGCCCATCAGCGCGGATGAAAAGTAACTGCGCCGCACATCAATGCGCGTTTGCGGGCGCAGGTCGTATTCCAAAAACGGGATCCGGAAAATGCCCGTCATATGCAGGCCGAAGATAATGACAATCACGCCGCCAATTTTCGCCAGCCAAAAGCGGATATCGTATAAAAAACTCCCCAACAGCGACGCGGTCACGCCCAGGAGAATAAAAACCACCGAAAAACCCAGCACAAACGCCAGCCCATGCATAAAGGTCTGAAGTTTTGAGTTGGGAAGATTGTCGCCGGATACCGCCACCGAACGACCGCTCAGGTAACCAATATACGCCGGCACCAGGGAAAATACGCACGGCGACAAAAAAGATGCCAGCCCTGCCAAAAACGATAAACCAACCGTCACTTCAGCCATGATCCTCTGCCTCTAACTCTCGATGACTTGCACTTTGGTTCCAAGGTCATAACCGGCCACTTCAATTTTCCCAAGAGAATATGGCACAGCCGGGTTTGACCAGAGATACACAAATCTGGCGTCGTCAGGGGCGGCGTTAACGCAGCCGTGCGACATGGGCTCGCCGTAATTATTGTGCCAGTAAGTCGAATGGATGGCAACCCCGCCGGAGGCGAATATCGAGGTCCAGGAAACCGCCAACAACTCATACCCCGACGCACTGGATCCGCCGGCCATGTGGAGTGAAACGTACTTCCGGTTAATCACATGGTTCAGGCCCAACGGCGTGGACCAGTGTTCGACCGGATTGCCAAAGGCATCGTATTTCGCGCCGGAGGATATCCGGCAGAAATGAACTTCCGAATTGCCCTCGTAACAGGAAAGGGTTTGCCGGGATAGATCGATCACGACGCGCTTATCGGTTACATCCGGGCGAATCGGTGACAACTCTTTGGCTGAGACCGGCCGAAACGCCGCAGCAGGCGTCCAGAACACATCCCCCGGGCTGCCGTGCTTTTCAATGGCGCGGTAGTACACAGAACCATCGCTGGCCGTGCGAATATCGTCGATCCAGTACAGTTGACGGTAATAAAAACGATACCGCGTCCCTTCTTTGAGCAACTCGGAGATGGGTTTCGCGTTTTCAAGGACAAAATCGACATACGGGACGGTCACTTCGGCCCAGGTTCCGCGCCCTTCTTCCGTGACCGGCAGCTCGGTCATCGGCGCATTCGGTTCATACCGCACGGGCTGAACCATGGGCGCGGGAAGATAACCGCGGCTCGTTTGAATCCAGCGGCGGTTGGTCGGATACATGGGATATGGCTCGCCGATGACTTCTTTCTCCCAGACGACAATCTCATCATCATAGACCGTCTCGAGCGTCTGACTATCCTCCGACGGGCGCGACTTGAAATCGAGCCGGGCCAGCGTTCTGCCAAGCATCGTGTGCTCAGGCCACTCGACGCCCTGCCGGATGACACTCTGCCAGGGGCGCAAAGCCAGGCCACCCAAACCCATCCCGCCTAATTTAAGAAAACTTCTTCGAGAAATACCGTTATTCGATGAAACCATAGGTCTAAGATAACCGTGTTCGTTAAGAATGTCAACCGTCACCCAATTAGAACTGGATTAGACCAGTTTCCGTTCACAAATCATCGCCCGGACTTGCTCAATTTCCGGCCCCCACCAGGCATCCCCTGCCTGGTAGGGCACGCGCTCACGAATGCGCCGAAAGATTTCAGCCGTGCCGGCGCCCAATTTTGCGCCCGGAGCAGATCGCAGCCGCAAATCGACGGCCCTGGCGGCTGTGTACAGCTCGATTGCGAGAACATGGCGGGCGTTGTCAAGCACCTGCCGGGCATGCCGGGCTGCCGTCATGGCATTGGCATTGTGATCTTCCTGCTCGCCGGAGGTGGGCAGCGAATGAACCGAATCGGGATGCGCCAGCGTCTGGTTTTCCAGTACCAGCGATGCGGCGGTGTATTGCGGCATCATCAAGCCAGAATTCAAACCCGCGGCTTCCGCATGATCCACCAGCATGGGCGGCAAACCGTTGTTCAGGTTGACGTCCGTCATGCGAAAAACGCGCCGCTCGGAAATGGCCGCCAGTTCCGCCAGCGCAATCGCCAGAAAGTCTAGCACCATGCCCACCGGCTCGCCGTGGAAATTGCCGCCAGATAAGGCGGTACCGGGATCGAACAGCAGAGGATTGTCGGTGGCCGCGTTGATTTCCGTTTCGATCACGCCGCGCACAAACTCCAGCGTGTCGCGGCAGGCGCCCTGTACCTGGGGAGCGCAGCGCAGGGAGTAGGCGTCCTGGACGCGCGTCGTGCTGCCGATCAGCGTGCTGCCCGCGGTGAACGCCCGAACGTGCTCGGCCACCTCCATTTGCCCGCGCTGACCGCGCGCCGCATGCAGGCGCGCGTCGAATGCCGATGGGCACCCGAGCATGGCTTCCAGGCTGAGGGCCAGGGCAGCCTCGGCGACCTGCGCGAGGTGATCGGCATCCCAGACCGTTAGCGCGCCCAATGCGGCTGAAAAGGTTGCGCCGTTGTTGAGCGCCAGTCCTTCCTTTGGTCCCAGGATGATCCGCGAGATTCCGGCTGCCTGCATGGCCTGTTTTCCGGTCATTCGCTTGCCGTTGTAAACGGCCCACCCGGACTCTTCTTCGAGGTCTTTCTCGTCGGCTGTAAAGACCAAAGCCAGGTGAGAAAGCGGCCCAAGGTCGCCCGACGATCCCAATGATCCTTGCGAGGGCACCACCGGGGTCACGCCGCGGTTTAACATCTCAACCAGCGTATTGACTACTTCAAAGCGCACGCCCGAATGCCCCTTGGTCAAGGTGTTCGCGCGTACCAACATCGCGGCCCGCACCACATCCTCCGCAAGCGGCTCGCCCGTGCCCACTGCATGGCTTAGAATAAGATTCCTGCTCAGCCTGGCGCTGTCTTCCTGCGGAATCCGCCGGTCAGCAAAAATACCAAACCCGGTGTTAATGCCATAGACAGGGCGGCCGGTTGCGAGGATCACCTCCAGATTTTTCCGCGAGCGTTCGATATTTTCTTTTCCAGCCGAGGAAATGGCTACGGTTTCGTTATCACGGGCAACGCGGACAACCTGCTCCAGGCTTAAATGGTGGCCATCGATGTCAATCATTCTATCCGTCCTCGTCCTTTAAGATATGTTTTTGAGGCTG
>CALMIB010000194.1 GCA_937863945.1 uncultured Longilinea sp. | reverse complement strand
TGGATGCTCTTTCAAAGATTTCCCGGCGAGCCGAACCTGCGTATCATCCCGGCCTACGAACGGGAAGCCGGCCAGGCGGTTCTAAATTGCAGCCGAATATTAGACCAGCGCATGACAGGCCGCCGGCAAACTGAGTTAATGTTGATCCTGATTGACGATCTGGTTTATTTCAGCCGGAGCGATTTTGATGTTCAAATCAGCCTGCAATGGATCGCCAGGCAGGGGCCGCAATTTCAAATGTGGACGCTGGCAGGAATCCATGCCAGCCAGGCGCAAGAATGCGACCGGTTTTTACCATCCTTCCAAACCCGCATCCTGGGTCAAATTGCTGATCCATTTCAAGCCGGCTGGGTGGCGAACCGTCCGGCTCCGGATACATCACAATATCATCCGTCTCAGCAATTCTGCGTGCGGATCCGCGATCAATGTGTCGATTTTTGGCTGCCCGGCCAGGCATAGGAGGAACCCGATGGAAACAGGTATGTTATGGTTTGACAATGACACCCGCAGTGATCTTTTTACCAAGGTCATTCGCGCCGCAGACTACTACCAGCGCAAATACGGTAAAAAACCGGACGTTTGTTTCGTTCATCCCAGCGCGGTGCAAGATAGCCAACGCATGGACGGAATTGAGATCCGCCGCAGCCAGATGGTGCTGCCCAATCACTTCTGGATTGGTTTACTGGACCATCCGTGAAATGAAAGAGCGGCTCCCCAACGGGCTGCGCGGGAATGTTATCGCTGTGGGGGCGGGTCTTTTCCCTCATCGGGTCGAGTTGGCCGGGGCGTGATCGCTGTTTCGGCGGAATCTGAATATGCGCCGCTGATTTGTTTGAACAGGTTGGATATATACCGGAGCGGAGAGGAAGAAAAAGTGTCGGTAAAATGCTGAGCGGCATCCTTCAGGCTCACATCCCTGTTTAATTCTTCGCGCAAATACCAAAGATGCTCGATAATCCACAGGTACAGGTCGGCTTCGGTTCGCCCGGGGAATTCTTTAAGGGTTGCCTGATCGCGGATGACCTGAACCAGGGGCAAATAGACCTCGTCGTACCAGGAAGCCGTAGCCTCTTCAATCGGGATGTCGCGGTGGAATTTTTCTCCCATGAACCAGCGGTGGGTCTCGATATGCTCGATCAGCTTGGTGTAAGCGCCGGGCAGGGAAAGATCGATATGGGCGTCAGGCCGCACCGTGGACAGGCGGGTGCGGTTTTCAAATTCCTTTTGTTCAATCTTGCGGATCAGGTCATCGATGTTGGTATTCTCATCGATTTCCACCGGCGTGTCAATTTCGATGACATAGGCGTCGATCTCTGTCTGGCCGCGTTCGCGAGCGACGGAAACGCGGTGGTTGCCGTCTTTCACAAAATAGGCTTCGCCGATTTTATAGACTTCAATCGGCGGCAGAATCACATCCTGGAGATGCGCCATGTCGATCCTGACCCAGCGGGAGCTCAGCTCGGATCGGCGCGGTAGAAACGCGCGGTCAAAATCCTGGTAGCGGCCAACGCTGCCGATAATTTGGCGCAGGGGCACCATGCGCATGCCCAGGTAATGCTGGCCCTGGTAGGGCAGCAGCCGGCGCACTTCATCGAAAGGCAGCAGGCGGTTATCCTTGCCATTGAACCAGGAAAAGAATGACCGCCAGAATCCTTTGCGTAGAGCCTGATCAAAGTCGGATCGAGCGGTATTGGATACGGCTGCGGATAACGAACCAGGGGTATTTTCTTCAGGCATGGCATGCCTCCTTCACCAGCAATCCCTCAATTGGAACCGCGTTTTGGTTTTCGCGGTACATTGATATAGAACTCGCGGTAGCCGTACGTATTCATTACCAGCGTTTTACCCAGTTGAGTCTGTGTAACGGTATCCTGTCGAAAGACGTGGATGTGGCCGTGCAAATGCACCTGGGGTTGAAAAACCAGATCCAACCACCGAAAGGCCTTGACGCCGTGGTGCGGCAGATCATCCATGTCATGGATTTTCCAGGGAGATGCGTGAGTGACAAACACATCCAGGTAGCGGCCGTACAGCAGCTTGTTTAGAAAAAGCGCCGGGGTCATCATCAACACCATCGTCCACATGCTTGCCTGTGAGTATTGATGCGGGCCCTGGTTGTACTGGATCGAACCTTCCATGCCGGCCAGCAACAGGCCGGTATCATCCTGTTTGACCCTGCGGTGCAGGTTGACGGCGCCCCACGGTTCGGTCCGTTCTCCGGCCACGGTGTATTCTACTTTGTTGGCATGGTTTCCGCGCACATGGTAGAGCGGCACATTGAGCGAGCTGATGATGTACTCGAGATAGTAATAGGGCAGATCGCCGCAACTGATGACCAGATCAACATCGTAAAACCGCTCGGCAATTTGCGAGCTGTAAATGATCCCGAGTTCAACGTCACTGATCGACAGGATTTTCATTTTCCTGCCTGATTTTAACTCATTCTGCCTGCATTAAGGCTTATTCAGGAAGATTGAGCGCAGCCGGGTCACTCATGGCAATGGCGACCGCCACCGCGATGGTGGCTGTGTGGCTGATGCTGATGGACCAATGGGTGAGGGCCAGTTGTGCGGCCAATCTGGCCGCGCCGCCGTGCAGGGCCAACACGGGCTCGCCGGCCGGCCCTTCCACCGTTTCAATGTCCTGCCAGCTCACCGGGCCGATGCCCGTTTGCAATGCTTTGGCCACGGCTTCTTTCACGGCAAACCGGCCTGCCAGGCTGGCGATCGAATCGCCGCAGGTTTCCAGTTCCTGGGACGTGAACACCCGTTTCATGAATCTGGCCTTGATGGCGGGATTGAGCCGCTCAAAGCGTTCAATTTCGACAACATCCACACCGGTGCGGAGTTCCATTTCCTGCCTTATTCCATCAATTCCGGCCCCGCGCTAATGGCCAGCATGCGCTCCGGGAACAGGTAGCGCTGCGCCGCCTGCAACACGGCTTCCGGCGTGATGGCGGATACCATCGCGGGGAATTGCTGGTAATAATCCAGGCCCAGTTGGAAGCGCTCAATATTGAGCAAAGCCGCGGCCACGCCGTTGTTGGATTCCATCGAGAGCGGCAGGCGGCCGATGTAATTGGCCTGGCTGTCCTGCAACTCCTCCAGGCTGACCGGCTCGGTGATGAAGCGGCGGATTTCCGCCAGGATCAGGTCGATGGCGCGTTGGAGGTTGGCAGGATTAACGCCGGCCGAAACCTCCCACGATCCGGTGTTGATCCAGGCGTTCAGGCTGGTGGAGGCATAGTAAGCCAGCCCGGCCTGTTCGCGCACCACGTCGCCAATGCGGCCCATCATGCCAAACTGTCCCAGGATATTATTCCCCAGGGATGCGGCCAGGTAGTCGGGGCTGCTGCGTTTGGGGCCAAACCCGCCCATCACCAGGTCGGTCTGGCTCTTTCCGGGCAGCACAATGTGCTCTCGGACAGGCCCGCCCAGCGGGGTGACCGGCGGCAGCGCCGGCATGGCCGGTTGGGACGGATTCTGCCAGTCGCCAAGCGACTGGCTGGCAAAGTCATACACCTGAGCGGCGGAAACCGCTCCAACCACTACCAGCACCATATTGCGGGGGCCAAATACGCGGCGGTGGTGCGCCAGGATATCCTCGCGTTGAATGGCCTGAATGGTCTCGGTATAACCATCTTCCGGCAGGCCGTAGGGATGGTTGGGGAACAGCAATTCATCGAAACGGAGGGATGCCCGGTCAGCGGTGTCCTGGTCGCGCAGGGCAATGCCGGTGAGCAGTTGGGCGCGCAGCCGTTCGATCTGTTCTGGCGGGAAAGACGGCGCCCGCAGCGCTTCGCTGAGCGTGCCCAGCAAAAGGGGCAGATCTTCTGCCAGGGCGCGGCCGCCAAAACTGGTGTTGTGAACGCTGGCGCCAAACCCCAGGCTCGCGCCGGCGGATTCGAGCCGGTCGTAGATTTGCTGAAAATCGTGC
>CALMIB010000193.1 GCA_937863945.1 uncultured Longilinea sp. | reverse complement strand
GGGAAGACCTGTCGCCCTACGCGGCCCGCCTGCGCGCGGGGGAGTAAGCGCGGCCCGGAGGAATCTCGCTCAGGGAGGGTGGGCGCGGGTTGCGTGATGGCGGCCGCGCGTCTGCTATAATCGAGCCCATGCGAATCCTTGCCCGCCTGCTTTGCATTTTGTGCCTGGCCGCGCTGCTGGCCGGCTGCGATCCCACTGCCAGCATCCCCACCGCCGCGGCCACCCAGGCCACCCCGCCGGAAAGCGCTGCCATCTCCGTTTACTTCACCGACCCGCAATCTGAGCACGCGGGGCCGGACGAGGTCCTCGCGCAGGCGATCGCGGCCGCGCAGACCTCGGTGGATATGGCCATGTTCAACCTGAGCCTGCCCTCCATCCGCGACGCGCTGCTGGACGCCTTCAACCGCGGCGTGGCGGTGCGCCTGGTGGTGGACAGCGAAACGTATAACGATGCGGTGCCCGAGCGGCTGCGCGCCGCCGGCATCACGGTGATCAGCGACCGGCGCCCGGAGCTGATGCACAACAAATTCACCATCCTCGACGGCGAGGAAGTGTGGACCGGTTCGCTCAACCTGAGCACCGGCGGGACGTATTCGGATTACAATAACCTGGTGCGCATCCGCTCGACGCGCCTGGCGCAGGATTACACCGCCGAGTTCGAAGAGATGTTCCTGGATGACCGCTTTGGCAGCAACAGCCCGGCCAACACGCCCTACCCGCGCATCACGCTGGACGGCCGCACGCTGGAGGTGTACTTCCTGCCGGAGGACGACGTGGAAGACCGCCTGCTGGAACTGGTGGGCGGGGCGCGCGAATCGGTCAACTTCCTGGCCTATTCGCTGACGCTGGATTACCTGGCCGGTACGCTCACCGGCCTGGCGCAGGACGGGGTCAGCGTGCGCGGGGTGATGGACGCCGAGCAGGCCGCCTCGAACCAGGGTGGCGAGTACGAGCGCCTGCTGGATGCCGGCTTGGACGTGCGCCTGGATCCGTTTGACGGCCTGATGCACCACAAGGTGATCGTCATCGACGGGCAGGTTGTGGTGTTTGGCTCGGCCAATTTCACCACCGGCGGCCTGTTCAAAAACGACGAGAACCTGATCATCCTCGACGATCCAGACATCGCGCGCCTGTTTGAAACCGAATTTGAGCGCATTTACATGCTGAGCCAGCCGTGAGGCCGGCCAGACCGAGGAGAAAAAAATGAAACCAAACCTGAAACACCAAGACTTGTTTGAAAAGATTGCGGAGCACTTCCACGGCGACGCCAACGTGCAGCGCGCCTACGGCGAACCGATCCATTTCGAAGGGCGCATGATCATCCCGGTGGCCAACGTTACCTACAGCTACGGCTTCGGCGAAGGCGGTGGTTGGGGCGAAAAAGATTCCCCGGAAGATGAAGCTGCGGCTGAGTTAGAAAACACAGCCGGCGGAAACGGTTATGGTTTTGGCGGTTCCACCAAAACTACGCCGCTGGGCGTGCTTGAGGTTACGCCGGAAGGCACTGTTTTTCTGCCGCTGCCCATGAAACGCGAAATGCTCAAAGGGCTTGCGCTGGGCGTGTTGTTGGGGTGGGTGCTGGCGCGCCGGCTGCGCCGCTAAGGGACATATCCATGTACTATCTGATCCCTGCATTCCTGCTGTTCCTGGTTGCGTTTTTGCTGGTGCGCACCTTCCTGTTCGCCCGTCCGCCGCTGCCGCCCGAAGACGTGGAGCTGCCCGCCGTGGACGTGCAGCGGCTGGCGGTCGGGCTGGGCGAAGCCATCCGCTGCGAAACCGTTTCAACCGGCGAGGGCGCGCCGCCGGCAGCCGGGGAGCTGTACAAGCTGCACACGCAGTTGCAATTGCGCTTCCCGCTGGCGCACGCCCGGCTCAAGCGCGAATCGGTCAACGATTTTAGCCTGCTGTACACCTGGGAGGGCCGCCAGCGCGATCTGCCGCCGGTGCTGTTCACCTCGCACCAGGACGTGGTGCCGGTTGACCCGTCCCAGCTCGATGCCTGGCAGCAGCCGCCCTTCAGCGGCGCGCTGGCGGACGGCGCCGTGTGGGGGCGCGGCGCGCTGGATACCAAATCCACGCTGATCGCGCTGCTGGAGGCGGTGGAAAGCCTGCTGGCCGCCGGCTACCAGCCGGAGCGCACCATCCTGCTGGCCTTCGGGCATGATGAAGAGATCGGCGGGGCAAACGGCGCGAAGCGCATCGCCGAAACGCTGCAACAGCGCGGGCTGCAACCCGCCGCCGTGCTGGACGAGGGCGGCGCGGTGGTGCAGGGTGTGCTGCCGGGCTTTGCCGGGCCGGTGGCGCTGATCGGCACCGCCGAAAAGGGCTACCTCAGCCTGAAACTGACCGCTGCGGGCCAGGAAGGCCACTCCTCGGCGCCGTCCAAAAATTCAGCCATTGGCCGGCTGGCGCGGGCGCTGACGCAACTGGAGGCCAACCCGATGCCTGCGCACCTGTCCGGGCTGGCGGACACCTACCGCGGGGCCGGGGCGCTGGCCGGCTTTGGCATGCAGGTGGTGTTTGCCAACCTGTGGCTGTTCGGCGGGCTGGTGCGGCGCAGGCTGGACGCGAACGCGCAGACGGCCGCGGCCGTGCGCACCACCACCGCGCTGACCATGGTGGAAGGCGGCGTCAAGGATAACGTGCTGCCCTCGCAGGCGCGCGCGGTGGTCAACTTCCGCCTGTTCCCGGGCGACACGATCGCCGGGGTGTGCGAACGCGTGCGCCGCGTGATCGGCGACGAGGCTGTGCAGTTCGAGGCGATTCCCCAGGCCAGCTGGGAGGCTTCGCCCGTCTCGGCCACCGACACGCTGCTGTACTTCCAGCTTGGCTCGGCCATCCGCCAGGTGTTCCCGCAGGCGGCGGTGGGCCCGTACCTGGTGCAGGGCGCCACCGACGCGCGCTATTACGCCGGCCTGAGCGCGCAGGTCTTCCGCTTCTCGCCCTACCTGGTGAACAACGAAGACCTGAAGATGATCCACGGAGTCAACGAGCGTATTTCGCTGGATAACCTGGAGAAGATGGCGCAGTGCTACGCGCAGGTGATGCGCGCCTGGGGCGGCGAACCGCAGCAGGACGGTGCGCCTGAAGCGGAGAGCGAAGAAGCGAGCCAATAAGGTCTCCGTAAGTAAACTGGAGACTGTCCAAATCGATCCCTCCGTACCCGTAGGGGCGGGTTTCAAACCCGCCTCTACGGATATACAGGATTGGAAAACACCTTTTTATTTCGATGCGCTGCCGCGACTTATTCCATCGCCTGCGCATACAGCGCAGAGGCGAAATCGCTCAGCGCCTGCTTCTCCGCGTCGCCGGCCGCGCGCGAGCCCGTGCCGTTCAGCAGCAGCTCCCGCGTCATGGCGTCGGCGGTGGCCGGATCGGTCTGGTAATCCTGGATCGGCAGGTAGCCGTCCAGCCAGGTGAAAAGCTGTTCCAGTTGGGCTGCGTCCAGTTTCAGCGTGCGCGCGTCGGCCGGGCTGGATTTGCAGTTGGTGGCCTGCACCCTACCGTAGGCGTACACCAGCAGGTCGTCGCAAAAGCCGGCGATGCCGCCCTCGCGGTGCCAGGCCAGCGCCAGGCCCTGGTCAGGGGTGCTGCGACCGGATTGAGCTTCCAGCAGCATCAGGCGGGCCCACTCGGCCAGCGCGCGCTGTTCGGCCGGCCCGGTCTTCAGGCTGCCCTGACCCCGGAAGCTGATCCAGCCGGAGGGGGTTTCGGCCTCAAAGGGCGCATAGGCGGCCAGATAGTTTGCCATTTCGGCCAGGCGAACGCCGTCCAACCGGCCCGCGCTCAGCGGAGCGCCGCAGGCGCCGTAATTCACCTGCCGCGCGCTGATTTCGACGCGCTGGCAGGGTTCTTCGGGGCTTTGCCAGACCAGGCCGGGCAGGGTTTCGCCGGTGGATGGGCGGCCCGGCTCGAGCAGCACCAGCCGCTCGCCGGTTGCGTCGGAGTGAACCTCATAGCGCTGCCCGCCGGCTTCCAGCACCACGCGGTAGCCGGGGGTGATGACCTGCAAACACAGGATGCCCGGCGTATCGACGCCCAGGCAGGAATCGCCCCAATCCACCGGTTCGGCGGAGAGCACGCTGACCAGCAGCTCGTGCGCCAGGCCCAGTTTGGCGGCCAGGTCGCGGCGGGCGTTGACGGCGGCCTGCGGCAGCTCCGCAGCAGCCAGTTCCTGGCGCACGGCGGCGCCGTCCTGGTCGGTGCGGAAGACGTAGAATTCACTGCCGGCCTGCAGGACGACGCGGTAGCCGGGGGTGAGGGCTTGCAGGCAGCTTTCGGCCGTTCCGCCCAGGCCCAGGCACGAGTCGGGCCATTCGGCCGGCGCGTAGGCGGCCACGGTTGTCGCGGCCGGGTCGATGGCGAGCATTTCAGCCAGCGCCTGGCGCGCGGCGGTGACGGCCGGTGGGAAGGGCGGCTGGCCCTCGTCTGCCGGTTGGGTTGGCATGTCGGAGGGCGGGGGCAGCGGCGTTTTGCGGTTTTCGGGCGCGGCGGGCAGCCCGGCGCAGGCCGAGAGCAGCAGCCCGCCGAGGAGTATGGCGAAGATCAATTTGTGCAGGATCATGGGGCACCTTTAATTTGTGAGGTTGTCTATATGATACCTGACGCTGCAAGCCGCGAGAAGTTCCCGGGGCGGGGCACGGCTATGCCTGTAGTGGCCGCCATTTTACACGTAATTTGCCGTGCCCGGTTGGGAAACGGGCAACCCTGGGCACGGCTAAACCGGTGCCCACCGCGTTGATTTCATCCTTGCCGCCGTGCCCCTACGCGCGATTCGGTTGGTTTTGTCCAGATGGTTTCGTCCAGATCGCGCCGGTCTCTGACCAAAACCACTCGCGCTGCACCGCGGCCCGGTCGGGCAA
>CALMIB010000192.1 GCA_937863945.1 uncultured Longilinea sp. | reverse complement strand
GCGACCTGCAGGGCGATTATGCCTTCGTGATTGGCCGGATCAATGACGACAGGCTGTATGCCATCAAGAAGGGCTCCGGGCTGGTGGTGGGCATCGGCGACGGCTTTACCTGCCTGTCCTCCGACCTGCCTTCCATCCTGCCGCTGACGCGCGAGGTGATCCGCCTGAACGACGGCGAGATCATCACGCTGTGGGCCGACCGGGTGGAGCTGCATTCGGTGAAGGACGGCAGCCGCATCGAACGTGCGCCGGAGACCATCGTTGAGGAGATGTCGGCGGTGCAGAAGGGCGGGTATGCCCACTTCATGCTCAAGGAAATCCACGAGCAGCCCGAAGTAGCCCGCGAGGTGCTGCACCTGCTGGAAAATAATGCCGACGTGCCGCGCATCCTGGATACGATCCGCGACGCGCGCCAGGTGTACTTCATCGGCTGCGGTACCAGCTACCACGCCTGCCTGGCCGGGGCGGTTTACTTCGCCCAACTGGCCGGCAAGGCCGTCATCCCGGTGCTGGCGCCGCAATTTATCCCGCAGTATCTGCCCGCCATCTCCGCCGAGGACGCCGGCATCTTCGTCAGCCAGTCCGGCGAGACCAAGGACGTGCTCAATGCGCTGCAGGCCGCGCAGGAAAAGGGCATGACCACCTTCAGCCTGGCCAACGTGATTGGTTCGACGCTCACGCGGGTCACCTCGGCCTGGCTGCCGCTGGGCTGCGGCTACGAAATCAGCGTGCCGGCCACCAAGACCTTCACCAACCAGGTGATCACCTTCCTGTACCTGGCAGCCCGCCTGGGCGGGAAAGATTTGGGACAATTTGAAAAGCTGCCGGAACTGATGGAAGAAACCATTGCGATGACCGATCCGCAGGTGCGGGCGCTGGCGCCGGCGGTGAATGCCTGGAACGACCTGTATTGTCTGGGTTACGGCGCGACCTACCCGATGGCGCTGGAGGGCGCGCTCAAGCTCAAGGAGATCACGTACGCGCATTGCGAAGGCATGCTCTCGACCGAATTCAAGCACGGGCCGCTTTCGGCCATCACCGACGGCTTTCCGGTGCTGTTCGCAGCCGGGCCGGAGGACGTGCCCCTGATCGTCAGCGGCATCAACGAAGTCACCTGCCGCGGCGGGCGGGCGATTGCCATCGGCGCGCCCGATTCGCGCCTGGCGGCCAATGCCAGCGATGTGATCACCCTCCCGGCGTCCAGCCCCGAGGTCGCCGCGCTGCTGGCGGTCATCCCGCTGCAACTGCTCTCGTACTACATGGCGGTGGCCCGCGGCTTCGACCCCGACTTCCCGCGCAACCTGAGCAAGACCCTGACCGTGGATTAAATCGGTTCGCGCGGAACCGCTGAACAACCTGACCATCCCGCCCCGGTTTACCCTTTCCGGGGCGGTGCTTTTGTGCTTACCTGTGCAGCCGGGCCGCCAGCAGACTGCCCGCGGCGATTAACACCGACAATGCAAAGCTGATCCACTTGAGCAGCGTGAAGCCCCCCGCCGCCGCGGCCAGACCTTTGAGTTGCTGTGGGTAACTGAACAGCAGCGCGAGAATGCTGCCGTTCTCCAGCCAATCGAAGATCAGCGCAGCACAGGGCAGCAGCACTAGCCAGTGGATGCGTTGGGTACCAGGGAAAGCGCGCGCCAGTCCGCGGGCGGTGACAAGGCCCAGCAGCAGCGCGTAAACGACCGGGAAGGCAAAATCCAGCAATGCCGTGGTGCGCACATATTGCGCGCGGCCTGCCGGTCCGTAGGCTTCCAGCGCCTGGTAGGCGTGCGCAGGTGTATAACTTATGCGCATGTCCAGCAGGCCGGTCTGTTGCAACGCCGGCGAGGCCGCGATCATGCCCGGAAACAGCACCAGGTAGAAGAGCGCGAGCAGCGACGCCAGCGTAATCAGCAGCGGCGGGCGGGCAAGGCTGGCCAGACGCCCAGGCAGGGAAGGGGGCATTTGCGTTCCTGGGGTGCGATGATTTGTTTTCATAGGTAAATGGACGGGGGAGTTTAATCACAAAAACACAAAAGACGCGAAAATGAATAATAACTCCGGAAAAATCGAACCTTGTTTTGTCCAGAATCGATTTTTGGCTCTACTTGTAGGGCTGTTTTCTTCCGTTGGTTGACGGGTTGACTGATTTCTATCGTATTCCAGATCGCTTTCCTTGACAAGCCGTTTTGACGCCTGTAATTGATTGTTTTATTTCTGGTCAAATTACTCTATAATCTTATTACACAGCGATCGTTTGCAGCCAACCATTTTGTTTGAGTCAACGAAGAAAGGATGTGCCATGTATATCGTTTCGGACCTGTTAAAGATCAAAGGCCGCGCGGTGTGGGCCTGCAGCCCGACCACCACACTCCTGGATGCTCTCAAGCTGATGGCTGAGAAGAACATTGGCGCGCTGTTGGTGATGGAAGGCGACGAGGTTGCCGGAATCCTTTCCGAGCGCGACGTGGTCCGGCGAATTGCCAATAAAGGTCAATGCATGCTGGATGAACCCGTTTCTGATTTTATGACTGAAACTGTGATCGGCGTCCGGCCCGACAACACCACGCAGGAATGCATGCAAATCATGACCCAGGAACACTTCCGCCATCTGCCGGTGATGGAAAACGGCCAGTTGGTGGGCATGATTTCAATTGGCGACGTGGTGCGCGCCCTGATCGGCGAGCATGAGTCGACCATCGTTGGCCTGGAAAATTATATCCTGGGGCGGGATTACAACCAGTAAAGCGGAAAATATTATAGCGGCGCGGCGCGTTCCGCACGCAGCAACGCTTCGCCGCGCTCCGCGTCCATTTCGACGGCGCCGCTGATCAGCCACGGGCCGCCGCCTTGCAGCGCGGCCCGGTTGCGCCGGTAGGCATCCGGGAAGAAGACCACGTCCAGCAGGCCGTCCAGGTCTTCGAGCGTCAGGAAGTACATCCATTCGCCTTTGGCCGTGCGACTGCGCCGGCTGACCTGGCGCAGCCCGGCCACGGTGACGCGCTGCCCGATTCGCCCGGCGGCTTCCAGCGTGGAAACGGCATGCGCGGCGGCGATTTTGCCGGCCAGCAGTTCCAGCGGGTGCGCCTCCAGGCTGGCGCCGAGGATCTCCTGCTGGGCGGCCACTTTTTGCTCCATGCTCCAGTCGCCGGCATCCTCGGTCGGAAGCTCAAAGAGCGTTGGCTGACCGGCGCGCCAGCCGCCGGGGGTGATGCGCGCCAGCAGCGCCGGGATGCTGCCCAGGCCCTCCAGCGCGCCGCAGCGCGCCAGCGTTTCGGCCTCCTGGCGGCGCGGATCGACGCGCGCCAGGAAGTCCTCCAGCGAGGTGAACGGGCGCAGGCGGCGGATGCGCTCGATGGTGCGGCGGGTCAGGCCGCGCACCTGGTCGAGGCCCATGTACAGCAGTGGTTCACCGCCGGGGTAGCACACGCTGAACTGCCCGGCGGCATGGTTGATATGCGGCGGGCGCACCTTCAGCCCCAGGCGGCGCGTCTCACTCAGGTAAACGCGCTGCGAATAATAGCCGCCCCAGTTGGCCAGCACGGCAGCCATGAATTCGGCCGGGAAGTGCGTTTTGCACCACGCGCCGCGCCAGGCCACCTGCGCGTAGGAGGCGGCGTGCGCTTTGGGAAAGCCGTACCCGGCGAAGGCGGCCATCAGCTCCCACACGCGCGCGCCGGTTTCGGGCGGCACGCCGGAGTGCGCCTGCGCCCCGGCGATGAACTTCTCGCGCAGCGTGACCATCTGTTTGCCGGGGTCAAAGTGCGACATGGCGCGGCGCAGCAGGTCGGCTTCGGCCAGCGAGAGCCCGGCCAGTTGGTTGGCAATGCGCAGCACCTGTTCCTGGTAGAGGATCACGCCGTAGGTATCGGCCAGCAGCGGCGCCAGCGCGGGGTGGATGTGTTCGACGGTCTCCTGGCCCTTGAAGCGGCGCACGAAGTCGTCCCGCAGGCCACCCTGCAGCGGGCCGGGGCGGTAGAGCGCCAGCGCGGCCATCAGGTCGTCGGGCGTGCGGGCGTGAATTTCGCGCAGGGTGGCGCGCATGCCCGGCGATTCGATCTGGAAGCAGCCGATGGTCTCGCCGCGTTCGATGCATGCCGAAACCTCGGGATCGTCGGACGGAATATCCTCCAGCACCTCCAGCGGGCCGGCGTAGCGCGTGCGCTGCCACGAGTGCAGCGCCTCGGCCACATCGCCCAGCACGGTCAGGCCGCGGATGCCGAGCAGGTCGATCTTGACCAGCCCGAGCGCCTCGACGGTGTCCAGGTCGAGCTGGGTGATGGGGATGCCCTTGCTGCCCGAGCGCATCAGCGGGACGCGATCGGTGGACAGGAGCTGGTGGCCAGGTGGATCATCGGTGGCCAGGCTGCCGGCCGGCCAGGCTGCCCCTGCCCCTACCCCTGCCGGTGGGTGGCCTGCCCCTGTGTGCAGAGTGCCAAAGCCAACCTTCGCGAGGCTTTAGGCTGTGCCGCGTGCATGGTTATGGCGTAAGCCCCCGCCGTTTATCGCGTCTATGCTCGCGGCGGTGTTACCCGTCTTTTTCATCATCATCCTATTTCTTATTCTTTGCATTCCCCGTAAACCCGGGAAGGGCAAGAAGTATGACGTTGCTTACCGCATGCGCAATCT
>CALMIB010000191.1 GCA_937863945.1 uncultured Longilinea sp. | reverse complement strand
CATCTTGCAGGCGTACAGGTGCGCGCCGCCGTCCACCAGCATTTGCAGGTATTCGTCCACCGGCGGGGCGCCTACGGCCTTCATCTTCTTCTTCATGAACCAGGAGGTGAAGGCGGTCATGCCGGGCAGGATGCCCAGCAGGTTGGGGATGCCCAACGTGCCGGTCGGCAGGCCCATCAGGCGCATCTTCATGCTGGTGTTGGCCACCGGGGCCAGCTCCAGGTGCTTCTGGCGGTCCTTGGTGATCATGTCCATGCCCCAGAAGGTGAAGAAGAGGGTCACGTCGATGCCGTTGCCCAGCGCCGCCCAGCCCATCACCAGCGCCGGGTAGGCCATGTCCAGGTCGCCCTTCGAGCAAATAAATGCGATCTTGCGTTGTTCAGATTCCATCGTGATTGCTCCCGTATCCTAAATATGGATTAGACGCAGCCTTCGGGCTTGCCCAGGCCGGCGATCTTGGCGACCTTTTTGGCCGGGCCCTTGGGGAACAGCGCGAACAGGTCCTTGGTGGAGATGCCCGTGCCCACGGTGATCTGCCGCAGGGTGGGCGACTTGCCGGTGGCCAGGCCGGTGGCGCGGCAGAAGTCGATGATCTTCCAGTGTGCATCGGTCAGCGTTTCGAGGCCTTCCTGTTTGGCCAGTTCCGCGGCGATCTCTTTGTTCCACTGTTTGGGATCGGTCATGAAGCCTTCGGCGTTGAATGAAATATTCGAAAGAACAGTCATTGCAAACTCCTTTGTTTAAACCAGGTGATTAATCTTCAAGCCGGGCCGGCGGATCTTCTCCGCGCGGCGGCGGCGTGCGTTTCGCTTAGACCCGCTTGCCCACCATGCTGAATTTGTTGGGCAGGGGGATTTCAATTCCGTGCATCATCATGAAGTACATATAGCGGAAGGCCAGTTTGCCCCAGTGATTGGGGAGGGTTTGGCCCAGCAGGGCAAAGGGACCCACCACCGGCAGCGGGTACGTGCCGGGGTAGGGCTCGTGGGTATAGTCGAAGTCGATCAGGGTGGCCTTGTTGAAGCCGGTTTCGATGTAGCACAGCGCGTGCCCGTCGAAGGCATCCGGCATGGGCTTGCCCTGCATGTGCGCCCGGATATTCTTGAAGGCGGCTTCCATCTGGAAGTGAATCACCGCGCCGGCCTTGGAGGCCGGGATGTTGGCCGCGTCGCCCAGCGCCCAGATGTTCGGGTATTCGGTCGATTGCAACGTGTATTTGTCCACCTTGACGTAGTTCAGCTCGTCGGCGATGCCGGCCGCGCCCAGGAAGGCCGCGCCCTTGTTCAGCGGCACGCTCACCATCAGGTCGTAGGGCAGTTCGCGCTCATCGTACGAGACCAGCATGTTGCGCGAGGAATCCACCCAGCCGGTGTTGTATTCGGCTTCGACGTGAATGTGCTTCTCGTCCAGGATCTTGCTCAGCGCGGCGGAGGCCACCGGCTTGGTGAAGGCGCCGGGCAGCGGCGTGGCATAGGTGATTTCGACCTTGTCGCGGATGCCCTTGCGGGTGAAGTAGGCGTCGGCCAGGAACATGAATTCCAGCGGCGCAACCGGGCACTTGATCGGGTTTTCCACCACGTTCACCAGCAACCGCCCGCCCTGGAAGCGGCTGATGGCCGAGGCCAGCGCGGCCGCGCCTTTGTAGGTGTAGAAGTCGAAGATGTTCTCGCCCCAGCCGCCGTCCTTCAGGCCTTCGGTCTCCTCGGGGTGAATGTCGGTGCCGGTGGCCACCACCAGGTAGTCGTACTGGATGACGCGCCCGTTGGCCAGCGTGACCCTGTTTTCGGCCGGTTCCAGCGCTTCAACGTTGGAAACGACGTACTCGACGCCCCGGGCAATAAAACCGCGGATGGGTTTGACCACATGCTCGCGTTTATAGTAGCCAAAGGGAATGAACAGGAAGCCGGGTTGGTAGTAGTGCTCCTCATCCTTATCGACCACGATCACTTTCCATTGATTGAGGTCCAGAGCATGCGCCATTTTTCGCGCTATCATGGTGCCGGCGGTGCCAGCGCCGAGAATCAAGAACGTCTTCATAACTAAAACTCCTTAACCAATTTGGGTCAGATCAGCAATCCGCTGCATGCGGACAATGAAACCGGTGCGTTCCTGCAGGATGCTTTCCATGGCCCGGGAAGCATCTTTGACCCAGGAATGCATCTGGTCGTGTTTATCGGAGGGAATGATTGGCGCCTTGCGAATGCTTTCCTGCACGGCGCTCACCGGCAGCGCGAAGCGGCGCGCCAGCTCGGCAGCCTGATCCAGCAGGGCCTGCGCATCGGCGGCGCTCAGCAGCGCCTGCCCCACCAGCATCCAGCCCACCAGCGTGTTGCCATCCAGGATGGGGGCGGTGATGGAAGTCAGCCCGGCATGGCAGGTGAACTGGCGCTCGCCGTTGGCGCTGCCGGCGGCCATTTCGCGCCACGCGCTGCGGCAGGCCTGCACGCCGACCGGAGATTCCTGCAGCATGCGGCACAGCGCGCACGTCCCGCTCATGGCCGTCACCGGCTCGCCGGCGGCATCGATGACCAGGCTGCCCAGCGCGCTCACGCTCGAGAACAGGTTCTGCACGGTTTGCAGGCAGTGCACCGGCAGCGTCGCGGCGGACAGGGCGGGCTGCGCCTCGGCGGCAGACGATGCGCCTGCCTCGCCGCTCGCGGCCGTTTGGCCGTTGAACAGGCGCTGCACTTCTTCCCGCGCAAAGCGCCACTGCTGCCCGATCTTAACGCCCTTCAAGCGGCCGTCCTGAAGCATGCGGTAAACGGTGATCCGGTCAACTTTGAGGATATTCTGGACTTCGCGGGTGGTCAGCAATTCGCTCATGTATTCCTATAACAAGTTATAACAACGTGATACAGGGAATATATCAACTTGTGACATTTATAACAAGTGACATTTGTCACTATTTCTCTGCCGGGCGAATGCCGCTGAAACAGTATATGGGACGCCCGCGCGGACGCAAAAAAGCCGGGTTGCAAAACGCAACCCGGCCGAAGACGGTCGAATATACCCCGGCGGCTATTTCTCGCGCGGGAACCAGGGCACGAAGGCGTTGGTGCGTAAAGCGTACTCGCGGTAGGCCGGCCGCTGCATCATCGTTTTTTCCAGCATGGCCACGCCCGAAACACGCACCAGCAGGAAGGTCATCAGCGCGGGCGCATAGAGCGCCCACCAGCCGCCTGCCGCCGCCGCGATCAGGTAGAAACCCCACCACTGGGCTGCGTCGCCGAAGTAATTGGGGTGGCGGGTGTAGCGCCACACGCCGCGGTCCATGATCTTACCGCGGTTGGCCGGGTCGGCCCGGAAGCGCGCCAGTTGCGCGTCACCGGCGGCTTCAAAGTAAAAGCCCACCAGCCAGACCAGCGCGCCCAGCACGTCCAGCCCGGTGATGCGCGCGGGCGCCGCGCCAAACTGCGCGGCCAACAGCGGCATGGAGATGATCCACAGCAGCACGCCCTGCAGCAAAAAGACGCGCAGGTAGCTCTGCCACCACCATTTCGCGCCGGCCTCGCCGCGCCATTTGGCATAGCGGAAATCTTCCGGCTTACCCCAGTTGCGCCGCAGGATGTGGATCGACAGGCGCAGTCCCCACAGGGTGGCCAGCCCGGCGATCAGCAGCTTGCGCGGCAGGTAGCCGTCGGGCGTCAGCGTGAAATACAGCCAGGCCGCCACCTCGAAGCCCACGCCCCAGAAGATGTCCACGATGCTGGAATTCTTCAATCGCAGGCTCACCAGCCACAGCAGCGTCATCAGGCCCAATATCGCGGCCAGCCCGATTGCGTAAATGCCGATAAAAGTCATAGCGGTTTCCTCCATCATTCTTTGCGGGTAACAGCGCAAAAGCCCAACACGCCGGGGCCAAGGTGCGCGCCCAGCACCGGGTTGACCACCCCAAACACCGCGCCGCTTTCGGGCACCAGGTGTTTCATCTTTTCCTGCAGCTCGTGAGCCTGGTCCAGCGCGTTGGAGTGCAGGAAGGCCAGCTTTTCAAAGGGGGCCAGGGTTTGCAGCATCTCAGTCAGGCGGGCGACGGCAGCTTTGCGCGTGCGCACCCGTTCTGCACCGGAAACGCCATTGTGCATCTTCAACATCGGCTTGATCTGCAAAATCTCGCCAATCGTCGAAATCGCGCGGTTCATCCGGCCGCTGCGTCGCAGAAATTCGAGCGTATCCAGCGCAGCCCACACGTGCGTGCGCTTGATCTGGCTCTCCAGCACCGGCAGGATCTCGGCCACCGTCTTGCCCATGCGGGCCAATTCGGCGGCGGTCTGCACCAAAAAGCCGGTGCCCATGCTCAGGTTGCCCGAATCCAGCACCGTCACCGGCGCCGAGGTGGTCTCGGCCGCGGTCACGCGCGCCACGTTGACCGTGCCGCTCAGCGTTTCAGAGATATGAATAGAAAGGATCTCCGTCGCGCCCTCTTCGGCCAGCGCTTCATAGAGGGCGTGGAATTTGGCCGGCGAGGGCACCGCCGTGGTGGGGTGGTGTTCAAAATGGCGCAGGTTCTGATAAAACGCTTCGCGGGTGATATCCACGCCGTCCGCATAGTTTTCGTTGCCAATGTGGATGTAAAGCGGGATGACCGTGATATCCAGCGCTTTAACCACTTCAGCCGGCAAATCGCAAGTGCTGTCCGTGAGAATTTTTACCGTCATGTTTCTACCTCAAGATCAAGATCACGCCAAAGACGATTTCAACCGCCAGGCTGATCCAATTCGACGAGGCGGTCGAATGATCCACAAAGATGGAAACCAGCCGCACCAGCGCGATGGCCAGGTAGCCCAGACCCAGCACGCGGTAGGCCGGCGCGCCCAGGAAGAATGGCGCCACGCCCAGCGCGATGAACAGCCCGCCGAAGATGGCGCGGATCTCGGAGATGCCGCGCGGGCCGTCGGCGATCAGGCCGGTGAAGCCGGGCACCGCGGTGGGTTTGACCAGCGCCAGCAGCCCGGTGCCCACCGTGCCCAGCGCCGCGATGATTTTAAGTACCTGTAAGAAATTCATGTTGCGTTTCCTTCCGTGACGTTCAATTCATCCAACAATTCAAACAATTCGCTGTTTTCAGGAATATCCGACATCGAATGGCCATAGTGGACATAGCGGACCTGCCCCTGCCGGTCAATGATGACCTGGGCCGGCATGCGTCCCAGTTTGAACAGGTTGACTTCCTGGCCGTAAAGCTTCAGCACGCTCGCCTGCGGGTCGGGCAGGCCGGTGAACGGCAGATTGTGTTGGTTCCAATAGGCCTGAAACGCCTGCGCGTTTTCCGGTCCCACCACCAACACCTGCGTGTGGCGTTTCTCAAATTCCGCAAAGTCCTGGCGCAACTGCGCCATGTGCCGCTGGCAGAATGGTCAGGTAAAACCGCGGTTGAACACCAGTAGAACGTTGGAGCGGCCTCTGAAATCGGATAGCCGCACCGTTTCACCGCGGAAATCCGTCAGGGTGAACTCGGGGGCGGCTGCGTTTAGCGCAACTTTGGGCATGGTTTTCGTCCTTTCGCGGGTCGTACCCGCTTATAAATGAGGATAGAAAGGCTTGTGTTTGTTCGTTATAAAAATCATATCAAATTTCAATCATTTTGTCAATATATTGTTCAAATATATTGACAAAATATAGACAAAATGATATACTCCTGTTCAGATATTCAGCAAAGGCATTGCCATGACCACGATCCGTCGAACGCCCATCTACAACCTGAGCGCCGTGCTGCACGAAACCGGCCTGAGCGCCGACGTGCTGCGCGCCTGGGAGCGCCGCTACGACCTGCCCAAGCCGCAGCGCACCCCCGGCGGTCACCGCCTGTATTCCGACTACGACGTGGCCGTGATCAAATGGCTGCGCGCCCGCCAGGCTGAAGGCCTGACCATCAGCCGCGCGGTGGAATTGTGGAAAGAAACCGCCGCCTCGCGCGATCCGCTGGAGGGTCTGCCACAGCCTGTTTCGGAGGCGGTGGTCTCCGCCCCGGTCAACCACGTGGAAGATTTGCGCAACCTCTGGATAAAGGCTTGCCTCAGTTTTGACGCGCTCAAAGCGGATGAGGTGATCAACCAGGCCTTCGCCATCAACCCGGTTGAAACCGTGTGCTTTGAAATCCTGCAAAAGGGTCTCCAGCAGATCGGCGCGCTCTGGTATCTCGATCAGGCCACCGTGCAGCAGGAACACTTTGCCACCGCGCAGGCCGTGCGCCGCATCGAAACGTTAATCAGCGCCGCGCCGGCGCCCGCCCGCGCCCAGACCGTGCTGGTCGGCTGCCCGGCGGGCGAGTGGCACAATTTCCCTGTTTTGCTGCTGACGCTGCTGCTGCGCCGCCTCGGGTTGAGGGTGGTGTACCTGGGCGCCAACCTGCCGCTGGAGCAAATGGAAGCCACCGCAGCAGCCGTGCGCCCCGATCTGATCGTGCTGGCCTCTCAGCAGCTCACCACCGCCGCCGCGCTGCACGCCGCCGCCGGGCTGTTTCAGCGCTCGGGTGTGCCGCTGGCCTACGGCGGCCTGATCTTCAACCGTTTGCCTGCGCTGCGCGCGCGCATCCCGGCATACTTCCTGGGCGAAACGCTGGAAGACTCGCTCGAAAGCATCGAGAAGCTGCTGGCCGCGCCGACAGCCTTCCGAACCGCGCTGCCGCAGGAGAACCCGTACCAGCCGGCTGCCGCCCAGTTCCGCGCCCGCCGCACCGCGCTTGAAGCCCGCCTGGCCGAATTGCTCGCCAACCGGCCCGGCCTGTCTGAGGCCGATCTAAGAACCGCCAATGCTTTCTTCACCGACGATATCCAGGCTGCGCTTGACCTGGGTGACCCGCGCCTGCCGGAAATCGACCTGGAGTGGGTGAAAAAGTTGCTTTCCAACCGCGCGCAGCCGGCCGCGCTATTGCTGCCCTACCTCGGCATTTACCGCCAGGCGGTTCAGCTCGAACTGGGTAAACAGGGCGAGCCCGTCACCGCCTGGTTGGATGATTACCTGTATCAGAATCAGGCTGCACCCTTCTAATTTTCGGAGAAATCATGCCCCAAAATAACCAGATTCCATTCTACCGCGAAGCGCCCGACCTGACCCTGCTCGATACGGCCGGCCGGCCGGTGCGGCTTTCCAGCCTGTGGACCGAAAAACCGCTGCTGCTGGCTTTTACACGCCACTTCGGCTGCACGCAGTGCAAAGAAATGTTGGATGAACTGGTCGCCGGCCGCGACCGCATCCAGGCGGCCGGGTTAAACATGGCCGTCATCATGCAGGGCACGCCCGAGGCTACCGCTGAGTTTGCCGCGCAATTTGCCCCCGGCTTGCTGTGCCTGGCCGACCCCGAGCGGGTGGCCTACCGGGCTTTCGGCCTCGAACGCGGCAATCTCTTCCAGACCTTCCTTAACCCGAAGGTGTGGAAGGCGGTTTCGAAAGCAAGCCAGAAGGGCTACAAAGTGGAACCGCCCCCGCCCGGCCAGGATGCCATGCAAATGTCGGGCACGTTCATCATCAGCACCGGCGGCCGGCTGCTGCTGCCCTATTACTACGACCACATTGCCGACCACCCGCCGCTGGAACTGCTGCTGAAGGGCGTGCTTTCCACCGGCTGGGACAAACCCTTCCAAGGCCCGCTTGGCCCGGGCGTTGATGAAAACTGATCACTCATTGGAGAAATAGCGATATGAAAAAGTTGTCCTTATCCGTAATTGTAGCCGCCGTCGCCGTCCTGCTGCTTTCCGCCTGCAGCCCGCAGGCCGCCCCCGCCGAAGCCACCCCGACGGCCGCCCGGCCACAGGGCATCATCGCCGAAGGCCGCCTGGAGCCGGTCAACGCGCTCGCGCAGGCCTTCACCCTCCCCGGCCAGGTGGCCGAAGTGCTGGTGCAGGACGGCGAAACCGTGCAGAGCGGCCAGCCGCTGGTCCGCCTGACGGACTCGCCGGAGGCCAAACTGGCCCTGCGCCGCGCCGAACAGGAAGACCTGGCCGCCCGGCAGGCGCTGGAAGCGCTGAAGACCGCCGCCGAATCCAACCTGGCCCAGGCGCGCCTGGCTTTCCTGGCTGCCCGCGACGCGCTGGATGAGGCCGTCGATCGGTATGACGCGAATGATTCAGATGAAAATAAAGCCCGGCTCGACGCCGCCCAGGCCAGCTTTAACCTGGCCGAGCAGACCCTGGCCGCGCTGGAAGACAATGCCGGCATCGATCCCGATCAACAGGCCGCCGCCGAAGCCCGCGTGCAATCGGCCAAAGCCGCGCTGGAAAGCGCCGGGGTGCAGATCGATCTGCGCACGCTGAACGCGACGCTGGGCGGCGCCGTGGTGGACCTGGACGTGCAGAGCGGCGAACTGGTGACGGCCGGCATGCCGGTGGTGACCATCGCCGACTACTCTGCCTGGCTGGTCAAGACCGACAACCTGACCGAACTGGAAGTCGCCCGGGTCAGCCTGGGCCAGAAGGTGCAGGTGGCGCTGGACGCGCTGCCCGAAATGACCCTGGAAGGCGAAGTGACCCACATCAACGCGCGCTATGAAGAAAAACGCGGCGACATCACCTACACCGCCACCATCCGCCTGGCCCAAACCGACCCGCAAATGCGCTGGGGGATGACGGCTTCCGTCACCTTCCTGCCGTAAGCCACCGGAAAAACAGCATGCGACAAATGTTATCCATCTCCTCCTACCTGGCGGTCAAGGAAGTCTGGCGCAACCGCGGCCGCTTCCTGCTGGTGAGCCTGGTCATCGCCCTGATCACGCTGCTGGTGCTGTTCATCGCGGCGCTGGGCGAAGGCCTGGGCAACGGCAACCGCGAATACATCTCCAAGCTGGACGCCGAACTGATCGTCTATCAGGCCAAGTCCGATACCGTCATCGCCGCCAGCCGCCTGGGCCGCAACCGCCTGGCCGCCGTGCGCCGCGTCGAAGGCGTGGCCGATGCCGGCATGCTGGGAACATCCAGCGCCAGCCTGCTTCCGCCGAACGATGCTGAACCGATCAAAGTGGCCCTGCTGGGCGTTGAGCCCGGCCACACCGGCGAGCCGCCGGTGGTGCAGGGCGCCCGGCTCAGCACCGACCTGGCGCAGGAAGCCATCATCGACGCCAACACCGCCTACCGCAGCAAGTTGCAGGTCGGCGATACGCTCACCCTGCGCGTCACCCAGGGCACGCGCGACGAATTCTACGATCTGCGCATCGTTGGCATCACCGGCGGGCAGCAATTCCAGTTGCAGCCTTCCATCTTCGTGCCCTTTTACACCTGGGATCGCATCCGGCCCAAGTCTGAAGCCGAAATCAACGGCTCCACCCCGGTCGCCAACGTGCTGCTGGTCAAACTGAAAGACCCGACCCAGGCGGAGGCTGTCAGCGCGCGCCTGGCTGCCCAGGTGGACAACATCGAAATTGCCACCATCCGCCAGGCGATTGAAGCCCTGCCCGGCTATTCTGCCCAACTCTCCACCCTCAACACGCAGGGCGGATTCACGCTCTTCATCGGTATCCTGGTCATCGGCGGATTCTTCCAGATCCAGATTCTGCAAAAAGTGGCCCAGATTGGCGTGCTCAAGGCCATTGGCACAGCCAACCCGGTGGTGGCGGCCGCCGCGATCATTCAAATCGTGGTGGTCACCGTGATCGGCGTGGCCATTGGCGGGCTGCTCTCCTTCCTGTTATCACTCACCTTTCCGCCCACCGTGCCGATCATTTTCAACGGCGCCACCTCGGCGCTGGCCATCGTCGCGCTGCTGCTCATCGGTCCGCTGGGCGGGCTGGTTTCCATCCGCTACGCCGTGCGCATTGAACCGCTCAAGGCGCTGGGGCTTTCATCCTAAAGGGCGCAGCCATGACCGCATACGCACTTGAAACCAAATCCGTCATCAAAACCTACAACAGCGATTCCGGCGTCATCCAGGCCGTGGACGATGTTTCGCTGCAGGTGGCCGCCGGCGAATTCGTCGCCCTGGTCGGCCCCAGCGGCTCAGGCAAGACCACCATGCTGTCCATACTGGCCGCGCTGCTGCAACCCTCTTCGGGGCAGATCCTGCTGGACGGGCAGGACCTTTCCGGCATGGACGACCGCGAGCGCGTTTCGCTGCGCCGCGAAAAGATCGGCTTCACCTTCCAGGCCAACAACCTGGTGCCCTATCTGAGCGCGGTGGAGAACGTGGAACTGATGCTGCGCCTGAACGGCAGGCTGGATAAGGCCGGCAAACTGCGCGCGCGCGAACTGCTGGCCCGCCTGGGCCTGGGCGAGCGTCTGAATAACCTGCCCGGGCAAATGTCCGGCGGGCAGCAGCAGCGCGTGGCCATCGCCCGCGCGCTCATTCACAACCCCAGCCTGGTGCTGGCCGACGAGCCCACCGCCAGCCTGGACACCGAACGCGCCTACCAGGTGGTTGAAACCTTCGCCGGGCTGATCCACGAACAGGGCCGCGCCGGCATCATGGTCACCCACGACCTGCGCATGTGCGAATACGTTGACCGCGTACTGCAAATGCAGGATGGCAGGCTGGTGCGCATCTACACCGGCCACGATGAGATTATGAAAGAACTGGTGCAGGGCGGCCGGCACTAGCCGGGAGCTTGCGCGTGAATATCTGGTGGATCCGCCGCGACCTGCGCCTGGCAGATAACCCCGCGCTCGCTGCAACCCTGGCGGCGGGCGGGGGCGTGCTGCCGGCCTTCATCCTGGACGATGCCCTGCTGAGCAAGCCCGCCGAAAACCGGCAGGGCTTTCTCTTTGCCGGGCTGCGCGCCCTGGATGATGACCTGCGCCGGCTGGGCTCGCGCCTGATCGTCCGCCGCGGCGACCCGCAGGTTGAGATCCCCCGGCTGGCGCGCGAAGTCTCGGCGGTCAGCGTGTTCGCCGAAGCGGATGTTTCGCCCTACGCGCGGCAGCGCGACGCGGCCGTTGCCGCGCAGGTGAACCTGCGATTGGTGCACGGTCTGGGCGTCCACCCGGCCGGGGCGGTGACCCGCCCCGACGGCGGCCCCTACACCGTTTTCACCCCCTACTCCCGCGCCTGGCTGGCGTTGCCCGCCCCCGGGCAACCCCTGCCCGCCCCGGCGGCTCTGCCGCCCGTGCCAGACGTATCCTCGGAAGCCGTCCCTGACCTGCCCGCGCCGCAGAGCTTCCCACCCGGCGAGCGCGAAGCTCGCCGCCGCCTGAATGCCTTCCTCGCCGGCCCCATCGACGCCTACGGCGACGGGCGCAACCGGCTGGATCGGGACGGAACCTCAGCGCTTTCACCCTACCTGCGCTTCGGCATGCTCTCGGCGCGCCAGGCAGTTATGGCCGCGCGAGCGGCGCATTCCGCCGGCGCCCAAACCTGGCTGAACGAGCTGATCTGGCGCGAGTTTTACCAGTCCATCCTGTACCACTTCCCCCACGTCCTAAACGGTGCTTTTCGGCCCGCGCTGCAGGCCATCCCCTGGCGCGACGCGCCGGGTGATCTGCGCGCCTGGCAGGCCGGCCTGACCGGCTACCCGGTGGTGGACGCCGGCATGCGCCAGTTGGCTGCCACCGGCTGGATGCACAACCGCGCCCGCATGATCACCGCCTCGTTTTTGGTCAAGGACCTGCTGATCAACTGGCAGGAAGGCGAGCACTGGTTCATGCGCCACCTGGTGGACGGCGACCCGGCCGTCAACAACGGCGGCTGGCAGTGGACCGCCGGCACCGGCACCGACGCCGCGCCGTACTTCCGCATCTTCAACCCCGTGCTGCAGGGCCAAAAGTTTGACCCGAACGGCGATTATGTGCGCCGCTGGGTGCCCGAGCTGGCCGCCGTGCCTGCAAAACACATCCACGCTCCCTGGGAGATGCCCATCGGCGAGCAGCGCGAATACTGCGCCGTCATTGGCCGCGACTACCCTACCCCCATCGTCGAGCATGCCTTTGCCCGTCGACGCGCA
>CALMIB010000190.1 GCA_937863945.1 uncultured Longilinea sp. | reverse complement strand
CCTCCACCAGGATGTACGCATCGTGGGCGGCATCATTGGTCACCAGCAGCGGCTGTAAAATGCCGTGCTCGCGGACGGAAGCGGCCAGTTCTTCCAGCGCTTCAGGCTGCATCACGCTGCGCGGCTGCAGCGGGTTAGGAATGATTTTCTCGACCGGCACTTCGAACGTTGACGTGCCTTCACCCGGCGAGGGCAAGCTCCCCGGAATCAACGCATCCAATCCTTTACCCAGGCCACCTTTGCGCGCCATTGGCATTATCCTTCTTCATTAAATGCAGGAATATGAATTCCATCCTGATCCAAAATCTCCCGCGCCAGCGCCGCGTAGGAGCGCGCGGCGGTCGAATCGGGCGCATAAAGCGTGATAGGCTGCCCGTAGGAGGGCGCTTCGGCCAGGCGGATGCTGCGCGGGATGATGGTTTGAAAAACCTTCTCAGGGAAATACTTGCGTACCTCACCGACCACGTCCAGCGCCAGGCGCGTGCGGCCGTCATACATGGTCAGGATGACGCCGCGCACCTGCAGGTTGGGGAACAACGATGTGCGCACGCGGGTCAGCGTTTGGGTCAACTGGCCCAGGCCTTCGAGCGCCAGGTATTCGCATTGCACGGGGATGAGCACGCCGTTGCGACCGGCGATCAGCCCGTTGATGGTCAGCAGGGAGAGCGAAGGCGGGCAGTCGATCAGGATGTAATCGTAACGATCCAGCACCGGCGCAAGCGCATCCTTGAGGCGCTGCTCGCGGTTGGACATCTCGATCAATTCAATCTCAGCCCCGGCCAGCGCGGGCGACGAGGGCAGCACGGAAATCTTCAGTTTGGGGTTGTGCAAAACCTGCGGGCCAACCGGGTTGGCGCCGATCAGCACTTCGTACGTGCCGCTCTTAACCGTCTTTTTATCGATGCCCAGGGACGAGGTGGCATTGGCCTGCGGATCCAGGTCCACCAGCAGCACGCGCTGGCCGTAATAGCCCAGGTATGCGCCCAGGTTGATTGCGCAGGTGGTTTTGCCCACGCCGCCTTTTTGGTTTGCCAGGGTGTAAATTCGAGCCATGCGCTATACCTTCGGAATGATCTCAAACAAAGCAGCCTGCACCTCGTTGGACGTGGGCGTGCCGGCCAGGCCGACGCGGGTGACGGAGTGCGAAGCCAGCAGCGTGGCAAAGCGGGCCGCTTCCCACGGGTCGCGCGTCTGGGACAGGCGCACAAAAAACGCGGCGGCGAAGACATCGCCCGCGCCGGTGGGATCGATTTCGGCCACCTGCGGCGGCTTGAAGGTGCGCAGGTCGCCGTTCCAGTAAAGCCGCGCGCCGCGCGCGCCTTCGGTGACCACCTGGATGCGGCCCGACCCCAGCATTTCATCGATGCGGGATTCATCGCCCTGCACGTCTTCGACGCTCAGCACCGCCGCGCTGGCATTTTCCAACACAAACCGGCTTTCGGGCCAGTCGGTGGGGTGGATGAGGTGATCAGAGTTCCAGGTGCGCAGCCAACCCTGGGGGGTCAGCCCAAGCAGCGAGTTGGGGAAGGCGCGTGCCAGTTTGGGATCGACTTCCTGGGCAACCGGCCCCAGGTGGACGATGGGCGCGTTTTGCCAGGTGCGCGGGATCATCGAATAATCCAGGCTGGCGGCCACGTGATGGATAAACTGAATGCGCCCGTTGGGGGTCTGGATGTTTTCGAAGGTGCTGGAATAATCCGACGGATGCATGGAAATGGCGGCGCCTTTTAGCAGCGAAACGTCGATATCCGCGGCGCAGGAGGTGACGATGCCCACGCGCAGCCCGATCGCCAGCGCGGTGCGGGCCGCGTAGGACGCCGTTCCACCCAAAACCGGCCCGCCGGGCGTCAGGTCCTGGGTTAAGTGGCCGATCATGAGATAATCTACCGGTTCGATCGGTGAAAGATTGTACATGCGCTAATTATACCCGACCCTCAGCCCTGGCTCCCCGCCGACTCCTCTGCATTCTTGCCCGGTTCAGCTTGATTTTCATCGGCCGGTTCCGGGGTTTCCGTTTCCATGCTTTCCACCGGCGCCGGGGCGGCTTCGTCCGCGGGGGGCTCAACCGGCAGCGCCTGCAGCGCATCTTCCATGGTGATGTTCTCGCGGCGCATGCCCGGGGCCGGGGTGGTGCAATACGGGCAGAGGTTCCAGGGCAGTTCCATCAATCGGCCGCACTGGTGGCAGCGTTTCTTCAGCCGGGTGTGACAGTGCGGGCAGGCCATCCAGTCGGGTTCGATGTGCCGCGAGCAGCCCGGGCAGACCGGCACCTCTTCGATGGTCTGCAGCAGGGCTTCCTCTTCCAGCGTGCGCTGGTATTCTTCCTCGAGGGTGCGCGCCGGGCGCAGGATGGCGTACACCAGCAGGCCGGGCAGGAACAGCACGGCCACCACCAGCACTGCCAGCACGCGGGCGAGCGGATCGCGCGCGCGCGAACGGATGTCGCGGTAGGTCCAGATCACCAGGCTGAGCCACAGGGCGGCGATGAAGGCCGCCCCAAAGGCGATGCCAAATAATGTGAAATTGCCAAGGATGTTGGGGTCGAACGTCATGGGAATTCTCCAATGCCAAATTATAGCATGGAGCAGGCGGATGCGGTTTGCGTGTGCTCGCCAGCTTGCGCAGATCGAAGAATTCCACTATAGTCATAGCCAGTATATCCAACCCTTCCGGAGGGGGCATGGTCAAAGAACAAAGCGGAAGTTACCGGATTCTGGATTTGGAAAGCGGCGACCGCCCGCGCGAGCGGCTGGAACTGCTGGGGGCTGACTCGCTCAGCAACGCCGAATTGCTGGCGATCCTGCTGCGCGTGGGCATTCAGGGGGAGAACGCGGTGCAGTTGGGGCAGCGTTTGCTGCAGGAGTTTGGCGGGCTGGTGGGATTGCAGCGCGCTTCTTTTGTGGACGTGTGCGCGGTGAAAGGGCTGGGGCCTGCCAAGGCAGCCCAGATCAAGGCCGCCATTGAGCTGGGGCGGCGGCTGGCGGCGCAATCTTTTGAAGACCGCCCGACGATCCATTCTCCCAACGACGCAGCCGACCTGGTGCGCTACGAGATGGCCGCGCTGACGCAGGAGCAGTTATGGGTGCTGATCCTCGACACGCGCAACCGGGTGCTGGGCGTTGAGAAGGTGTATAAGGGCTCGCTGAACTCCTCGATGGTGCGCATCGGCGAGTTGTTCCGCCCGGCCATCCAGCGCAACGCCGCCTCGATCATCGTGGTGCACAACCATCCCAGCGGCGACCCGACGCCCAGTCCGGAGGATGTGGCGCTGACGCGCGGCATCCTGCAGGCCGGCAAG
>CALMIB010000189.1 GCA_937863945.1 uncultured Longilinea sp. | reverse complement strand
CGTCCCATCCAGCTTCGTCCGCCCGCCGAGCCGCGGCATTGGAGCATCCCCATCCTGGAAGCCATCGGTGGCGACATCAAATCGGTGTGGGAGCCCGCCCGTTTCGGCTGGGCGATCCTGCTGGCGCGCGCCTATGCGCGCTTCGGCGATGAACGCTACCCGCAGGCCTTCTGGGAGCGGCTGGAAGAGTTCGCCGGTTTCAACCCGGCCAATGCCGGGCCCAATTGGGCCTCGGCGCAGGAGGTGGCCTTGCGCCTGATGGCGGTTGGATTTGCCACCGCCATTTTCCAGGCATCCCCGCATACCACGCCGGGCCGATTGGAACTGCTGCGCGGCTTTTTAATCGCGCACGCCGAACGCATTCCCCCCACGCTCAGCTACGCCCAGGCGCAGAACAACAACCACTTGCTCAGCGAAGCCGCCGGCCTGTGGACCGCCGCGCGCCTGCTGCCCGACCACCCGGCCGCGCGCCGCTGGAATGCGCTGGGCCAGGCCAATTTCAACCGCGGCATTCAAAAGCAGGTGGCCCTCGACGGCACTTACGCGCAACATTCGGTCAATTACCACCGCCTGATGCTGCATACTGCCCTGTGGATCTATTCGCTTTACCAGGGTGAGCGCGCAGCCGGTGAAATTTTCACCCCGCAGGTGCTTGCCAGGCTGCGGGCAGCGGTGGGTTGGCTGCACGCCCAGACCGACGCCGGCAGCGGCCTGGCGCCCAATTATGGTCACAATGACGGCGCCAATATTCTGCCGCTGGCCTGCGCCGGAACCAGCGACCAGCGGCCAGCCCTGCAGGCAGCCGGGCAGATCTTCTTGCAACAAGCCCCTTTTCCGCCCGGCCCCTGGGACGAAATCTGCCTGTGGTTGGGTTGCGCGCAGCCGCGCGAAAACGCCCCAGGCAACCTACCTGAAAGCTCTCCCATCCTGCGCCTGGACGCGCCTCAATCCTGGGCAGTCCTGCGGAGCACGCGCTACCACTCCCGGCCGGCGCATGCCGACCAGTTGCACGTGGATGTGTGGTTTCAGGGTCAGGCCCTGGCCCTGGATGCCGGCACGTACCTGTACAACGCTCCGCAGCCCTGGGAGAATGCCCTGGCGGGCGTATCTGTCCACAACACGGTCCAGGTAGATGGGCTCGAACCCATGACGCGCGCCGGACGGTTTTTGTGGTTGGATTGGGATCAGTCTGTGCTCTTAAACCGCGACGAAGCCGCCGGGATCGTGGCCGCCCGCCGGGATGGGTACCGCCGCATGGGTGTGCT
>CALMIB010000188.1 GCA_937863945.1 uncultured Longilinea sp. | reverse complement strand
AAGGCGGCCTGCGCGAATCGGTGGTGCCGGGCGTGACCGGCTACCTGGTGGACCCCAGCACGGTGGAATTTGGACAGGCGATTGCACGACTGCTGACCGCCCCCGCTCTGGCGCGCCGCATGCGCGAGGCCGGGCGCGACCTGGTGCTGCGCGAGTGGACCTGGGAGAAAGCGGTTGGCAAACTGAACGCCCACCTGGATGCCTGCGCGGGAGCGCGAAAATAACACCGTGAATACCATCCCCGTGGTGGCCGTCATTCTCAACTGGAAAAAGCCCGCCGATACCCTGGCCTGCCTGCAAGCGCTGGGCGATCAACTTCCGGTGGTGGTTGTGGATAATGGCTCGGGCGACGATTCGCTGGATCTCATCCGCAGCGCCAGGCCGGACGTGCCGCTGCTGGCGTTGGATGAAAATCGCGGCTTTACCGGCGGAAACAACGCTGGCATTCAATGGGCACTGGCGCAGAACTGCGAATGGATTTTACTGTTGAACGACGACGTCATCCTGGCGCGAGGCGCGCTCGAGGCCATGCTGGTCGCCGGACGGAGCCGCCCGCGGGTCGGTTTTGTGGGGCCGCTGGTGCTGCACGCGCAGCCCGCCGGTCTGATTCAGAGCGCGGGCGGCTGGCTGGATAATCGTTGGCGCTCGGGCCACCGCGGCGCCAACCAGCCCGATCAGGGGCAGTACCGGCAGGCCGAGAGCCTGCCCTGGCTTTCCGGCTGCGCCTTGCTGGTGCGCAGCCAGATGGTCCGCGAGATCGGGCTGTTGGACGAGCGTTTCTTTCTCTATGAAGAAGAACTGGAATGGTGCCTGCGTGCCCGGCAGGCCGGCTGGGAGGTGTTGTTTGTGCCGCAGGCCCGGGCCGTACACGCCGGCGTGACACCAGATTACGAGCCCGACCCTTATATCACCTATTACATGACCCGCAATCACTTGCTGCTGCTTTCCAAGCTGCACGCCGGCTGGCTGCCGCGCCTGGATGCGGCCTTTCAGGCGGCGCGCACGCTGCTGAGCTGGACGCTCAAGCCGCGCTGGCGCGGCAAACGCGCGCACCGCGACGCGCTCTGGCGCGGCCTGTTGGATTACCTGGGACGCCGCTGGGGGCCGATGTCCCCGCAAAACGGATAGACGGCTGATGCGAATTCTATTCCTCTCGCGATGGTTCCCTTACCCGGCCAACAACGGCTCAAAGCTGCGCATTTACAACCTGCTGCACGGCCTGGGCCGCGTGCATGCCGTGGACCTGGTCAGTTTTTACGATCCCGCCGAAGGCCCGGCGGATTTGGACGGTCTGCGGGGAATCTGCCAGAGCGTGAAGGCAGTTGCCTGGCGGGAATTCGATCCGGCCAGCCTGAGCGCGTTGCATGGATTGTTTGGCTCGACGCCCCGTTCAGTCGTGGATACGTACTCCCCGGAGATGTCGCGGGTGGTTAAAGATGCCCTGGCCGCCC
>CALMIB010000187.1 GCA_937863945.1 uncultured Longilinea sp. | reverse complement strand
AAATTGAGATTGGCGCTGGTATCGTTACAAATCCGAGCCCTTCTTTCGGCCCACGGCGATGCCCATCCAGGCGCCGGTGACGGCGGTGACCAGCACGATCGAAACGATCATCTCGGGGATGCCCTTGGCGACGAAGGTCGCGCCGATGACCGGCCAGGGATACACCCCAAGCAAGCCGATCATGCCGAGCACCATGCCCGAATGCAGCAGGCTGCCAATCGCGCCGGTGGCGACCAGGCCGGCAATCGGCCAGCGCTTCAGCGCAGCCCACACCAGCCAGGCGGCCGGCGCGAACAGCAGGCGCGGCAGGACTGAAATGAGCGGATTGGTGAAGATCACGTCACCGGGGCCTGTGGGCGCAATGGCCGCCTGCAGCACCGAGAACAGTCCAAAGATCAGTCCGATGGCGCCGCCCACGATCGGGCCTTCCAGGATGGCGCCGATGATGGCCGGAATGTGCATGATGGTGACGGCCGTGCCCGTGGGCCAGGGCAGAAAGCCCCAGCGCGTCAGCCCCAGCACGATGGCGATGGCGCTCAGCGCGCCGGTGACGGCGATTTTACGAGTCCAATTTTGCGACATTGGCCCCTCCTATCGTTTTAGCAAATCCACCCGGCGATAAATGCCGCCGGAAACGCCGGGCAGGCTGAGCTTCCAGCCGCCGCCGGCGCGGGTGAAAGGCTGCGGTTGGCCGTAGAGCGGCTCGGGCGCGGCTGCGAAGGTTTCGCCGGGCAGCAGGGCTTCGCACGGCTGCGCGGACGGGTTGAGCGCGACCAGCAGGCTTTCACCGCCCCCCGTGCGTTGATAGACAAACGGGTAGCCGGTCGAAGCCTTGTAAACCACCTCGAAATCGCCGCTGGCGCACAGCGCCGGGTGCGCCTTGCGCAGCGCAATCAGGCGGCGCACGCGCTGAAGCAGCGAAGCCGGGTCGCTTTCCTGTGCGGCGGCGGTGGGCCGGGCAGGGTCGGGATCGACGGGCAGGTAGAGCTTCTCAGCCGGTGCGCCGGAAAAGCCGGCGTTGGCGCTGCCGTCCCACTGCATGGGCGTGCGGATGGCCGTGCGCTGGTAGCCGCCTTCTTTTGAGGGCAGCCCGTCCACTGAGCGCATGCCGATCTCGTCGCCGTAATAGATAAAGGGCGTACCCGGCATGCTCAGCAGGAACAGGTAGATCAGTTCGATCTGTTCCAGGCTGCGGCCGGTGGCGATGCGCGGACCGGAATCATGATTGCCGGTGGGGATGGCAATGAACCCTTGATCTTTGGTGCGATTGTAATGGAACAGGTAATTGTCGAGGAATTCGTTGATGTTGCCGCGCCCGGAGGGGTCAAAGTAGCTGGCGCCGTAGGGGTCATGGTTGCCGCCGTCGCCGTGTTCCTTGCGCCACAGCGAAATGTAGCCCGGCGTGCCAAAGGGCAGCATGAAATCCATGTGAAAACCGGCCGGGATGGCCAGGTGCGGCTGCGCCCACTCGGACACCAGCACGGCCTCGGGGTAGTCCCGGTCCAACCAGGCGCGGATCTCGCCCCAGAAGCGCGCGGTGGCTTCGCCGCCGCCGGGGCCTTTGACCAGCGAACCGGCCATGTCCACGCGGAAACCGCTCACGCCCAGATCCAGCCAGAACTTCATCACCCTGCGCATCTCAGCGCGTACCGCCTGCGGGCCAGGCGCGTCCTCTGGCTGCTGCCAGGGTTCCTGCGGCACGGCAAAGCCGTAATTCAAGGCCGGTTGGAAGTAGAAGAAGTTGGTGATGTACGAGCCTTCGCGTTCGGCGTAGCCGCGCACGTTTTGCATGCCGGCCGGCGCCGGCGCCCAGGGCGAATCGGTCCATACGAACCAGTCGGTGTACGGGTTGCGCTCGTGCCGGCAGGAAGCCTGAAACCAGGGATGCTCAATGGAGGTATGCCCGGGCACCAGGTCCAGCAGGACGCGCATACCGCGTTTGCCGGCTTCGGCGCACAACCTTCGCAGGTCGTCATTGGTGCCATAGCGCGGGGCGATGCGGTAATAGTCGCTAACGTCGTATCCGGCATCCTGGAAGGGGGAGGCGAAGCACGGGTTGATCCAAATGCCGGTGACGCCCAGCGATTGGATGTAATCCAGCCTGGCCAGGATGCCCGGCAGGTCGCCGATGCCGTCGGCGTTGGAATCGGAATAACTTTGCGGATAGATCTGGTAAAAGACGGCTGTTTCCAGCCAGGCAGGTTTAGCGGTCATGGCATGCTCCTGTAAGTATTATACCGTCTGGGGCAGTCCACGGCAGGGTTTCCGGGCGGCTGCGCCGGTAGCAAAGAGTTATCAAAATTCGGGTGTGTTTCGGCAGAAAGTTGATATAATAAACGTTGGGAGCGCTTCCATAACTCTCATATCGATCCAATGCCCCATTTAACCGGTATTCCTGTGCTTTCATCCGTTCATTCCCGGCAGGTAAAAATATGAAATACGGCCATTTTGACGATACCCGGCGTGAATACGTCATCGAGCGTCCTGATACCCCCATGCCCTGGATTAATTACCTGGGCTGCGAAGAGTTTTTCGGTCTGATTTCCAACACGGGTGGCGGGTATTGCTTTTATCGCGACGCGCGCCTGCGCCGCCTGACGCGTTACCGTTATAACAACGTTCCCACCGACACGGGCGGTCGCTACCTCTATCTGCGCGACAATGCCAGCGGAATCTTCTGGTCGCCCACCTGGCAGCCCACGCGAACCGAACTGGATGCCTATGCCTGCCGGCACGGCATGGGTTACACGGTCATTTCCTCCACGTACCAGGGCATACAGGCCGAGACGCGGTACTTTGTCCCGCTGGGGCAGACCCTGGAAGTGTGGCAGGCGCAAATCACCAACCGGCGGGATCAAACCGCACGGCTGTCGCTCTTTTCGGCGGTGGAATTCTGCCTGTGGGATGCCCTGGACGATGCCACCAACTTCCAGCGCAACTTCAACGTCGGTGAGGTGGAAGTGGAGGGCAGCGTCATCTACCACAAGACCGAATACCGCGAGCGACGCGATCACTTTGCCTATTTTGCCTGTTCCGAGCCGTTGGCCGGTTTCGATACGCAGCGAGAGGCCTTCCTGGGCGCCTACAACGGCTGGGACCGGCCGCGCGCAGTTGCCGAGGGCCGCTCGGCGGATTCGACCGCGCACGGCTGGGCGCCGGTTGGCTCGCACCACGTGCAGTTGACCCTGCAACCGGGCGAAAGCCGCACGGTTATTTTCCTGCTGGGCTACGCCGAAAATCCGCGCGACCAAAAATTTGACCCTGCCGGGACGCAGACGATCAACAAGCGCAGCGTGCGGCCCACCATCGAGCGGTTCCTCCAACCGGCGGAAGTCGAAGCCGCCTTTGAAGCGCTGGGCCGGCACTGGGATCAATTGTTGGACGTTTTCCAGGTGCGCACCCCCGACGAGCACACCAACCGCATGGTTAACATTTGGAATGCCTACCAGTGCATGGTGACCTTCAACATGTCGCGTTCGGCCTCTTACTTCGAATCCGGCATCGGGCGCGGCATGGGTTTCCGCGATTCGAACCAGGATTTGCTCGGTTTCGTCCACATGATCCCCGCCAAGGCGCGCCAGCGTATCCTGGATCTGGCGGCCACGCAACTGCCCAGCGGCGGAGCCTATCACCAGTACCAGCCGCTGACCAAGCGCGGCAATTTTGACGTGGGCGGCGATTTCAACGATGATCCGCTCTGGCTGGTGCTGGCGGTTTCAGCTTACCTGAAGGAAACCGGCGACTGGGGCATCCTCGAGGAGCCGGTGCCGTATGACAACCAGCCCGGCAGCGAACAGCCGCTCTACGAGC
>CALMIB010000186.1 GCA_937863945.1 uncultured Longilinea sp. | reverse complement strand
TCCCTCGCCGTTTTCGCCCATCTTTCACCGTCTGCAAATACGAGCCTACAATTTATCGGAGAAGGTCGCTTTTTTCAACCCTTTTACGACTTTAAGAAAGGCGTGGGTTCCCCGTGAATATCGATGGATAAACTTGACCAAATCCGTTATAATTTTGCATCAACAGGCCCGGGCAGACCTGATTTCCGCGAGAGGTGATGGGTATGATCTTCGTCGATAACGAGAACATCTACAAATCGTATATCAACCTGGCGCTGGAGGAATATTTGCTGCGCAATTTCCCCGGCGAGGATGACATCCTGCTGTTTTACATCAACGATCACGCGATCATCATTGGCAAACACCAGAACACGCTGGAAGAGATCAACCAGCAGTACGTGCAGGAGCACGGAATTGATGTCACGCGCCGGGTTTCGGGCGGCGGCGCTGTGTACCACGACATGGGCAACCTCAACTTCAGCTTCATCACGCAAAACAGGCCGGAGAACGTGCAGAACTTTCGCAAGTTCACCGAGCCGGTGGTGGAAGCGCTGCGCGAGATGGGCGTGCCGGCCGAATCGGGCGGGCGCAACGACATCCTTGTGGACGGACGCAAGGTTTCGGGCAACGCGCAGTACATTTCCAGCAAGCGCATGCTCAGCCACGGCACGCTGCTGCTCAACACCGATCTCACCGTGCTGTCGCACGCGCTCAACCCCAAGCCCGCCAAGTTCGAAAGCAAAGGCGTGAAATCGGTGCGCAGCCGGGTGGCCAACATCCGCGAGTTCATGGATGCCGATATGGACATCCTGGAATTCCGCCAGCGCATTCTGCGCCACCTGCTGCGCGCCGAAGACGGCATCCCGCAGTATCACCTGACCGCGGCGGACTGGGAAGCGGTGCACAAGCTCTCGGCCGAGCGCTATCAGACCTGGGACTGGAACTACGGGCAGTCGCCCAAATTCAACGTGCAGCGCGTGCAGCGCTTTGCGGGCGGCGAGATTGACGCGCGCATTGAGGTTGAAAAGGGCATCATCCGTGGGGTGCGCTTCTACGGCGACTTTTTCTCCGGGCGCGAGCCGGAAGAACTGGAAGGCGCGCTGGCCGGCGTGCAGTACGAAGAAGACGCCGTGCGCGCAAAGGTGGCGACCCTGCCGATCAATGAATATTTCTTTGGCGTGACGGCCGAGGAATTTTTGCAATTGATGTTCCACGCCGGCGGCCGGGAAGCGTGAAACGTGAAGCGTGATTAACAATAGCGAGGCGGTCCACCTGGACCGCCTCGCGGTTTTATTCGCGCCGGGGAGAACGCTCGTTTAGAAAGCCGAATCCGGTTTCCACACCTTCCACACCTTGCCGGCCAGGTCAGGGCCGGGGGTGAGGGTGGGCTTGCCGGGCTGCCAGCCGGAGGGGGTCACCTCGCCGGTGGCGCGCACGTGCTGGAAGGCCTTCACCTGACGGATCAGTTCGCTCACGTTGCGGCCAACCTCGGGGGTCAGCACTTCCATGGCGCGCAGGGTGAAATCCGGGTCGATGATGAAGCGCCCGCGGATATCGACGCCGGCGTCTTCATCGTACACGCCGTAAACGGCGCCCACGCGGCCGCCCTGGTCGGAAAGCAGCGGGTAGGGCACGCCGCCCGGGACCATCTTGGAGAGTTCTTCTTCCTGCCAGATCTTGTGCGAGAAGCGGCTGTCGGTGCTGATGGCGAG
>CALMIB010000185.1 GCA_937863945.1 uncultured Longilinea sp. | reverse complement strand
CACCAGCAGCTTTCCAAAGAACCCGGCGAATGGAGGAATGCCGCCCAGCGAAAGCAATGCCGCCAGCAAAACCAACGCCAAGGCAGGATTGCGCCGGCTCAGGCCGGAAAACGCGCTGATTTCCGTAGATTCGACTGCATCCTCAAGAACGGATACCACGCCAAAGGCCACCAGGTTGGTGAACAGGTAGCCCAGCAGGTAATAAATCGACCCGGTGATGCCAAACTCGCTGCCGCTGGCAACACCGATCAAAATGTAACCGGCCTGCGCGATGGAGGAGTAAGCCAGCAGCCTCTTGATGTTCTTTTGCGCCAGGGCCAGCAGGTTCCCCAGGAACATGCTGGCAGTTGCCATGATCGCCACCAACAGCATCCAGGTTGAGCTTTGATTGGGAAAAACCGCCAGCAGAACGCGCATCAGCACTGCAAAACCGGCCGCCTTGGATGCAGTCGAGAGATAACCGGCCACCGGGGTGGGCGCGCCCTGATAAACATCCGGCTCCCAGAAATGGAACGGCACCGCTGAGACCTTGAAAGCAAAACCAACCACCACCAGCAGCAATGCCATCCCGATCAAAACCGGCGAAACCTGCCCGGTCCCAAAGACTGCGGCCATTTCATAGATCTGAGTCGTGCCGGTAAAGCCGTACAGTAAGGTCATGCCGTACAGTGAAATTGCCGAAGTCATCGCGCCAAACAGAAGGTATTTGATGCCGGCCTCGACGGACTTCGAATCGCGCAGGACAAAACCGGCCAGGACGTACAACGGGATCGAGGTGGTTTCAATGGCCAGGAACAATGTGATGAGGTCAGCCGCGGATGCCATCAGGCTCATTCCCAGCGTGCTGGCCAGCATCAGCATGTAAAACTCACCTTTTTGGCACAGACCTTCATTATCAACCGCGAAGAGTGCGGTAATCGTCGCACCGAACAGGAAGACCAGCCGGAAGATAAAACCGGTATCATCCAGGCGCAACATTCCACCGAAGATGAGCACCGGTTCCGCGCCGGGCCGGGCAAAAACCACGCTCAAGATGGTCACCACCACCAACCCTCCGGCGGTGATCCAGCCTAAAAAGCGGCAGCGGCGGTCCTGCCAGACCAGGTCCAACACCAGGATCGCGGCAGCCAGCACAACCAGCCCGATTTCAGGCAGGATGGCCAGGAACATGGATGGATCAAATTGCGCACTCATCCTATGCACCTCCCAGGAGCGCCAGGATGTGATCGACGCCCGAAGATATCATTGGCGCCATCAGGCTCGGGAAGATGCCCAGGGCGATCATGATGGCAGCCAGGAGAATTGTTGAGATTTTATCCTTGAGGGTCACGTCGCCGATGTTAGACAGCGCCTCGGGCAACTCGCCGAAGAAGACGCGGCGCACGACCAGCAAAATGTAAGCCGCCGTGATCAGCACGCCCAGGATGGCGATCACCGCCACCACCGGCTGCACCTGCCACACGCCCATGAAAATGGGGAATTCGGCCACAAACCCCGAAAAGCCCGGCATGCCCATCGACACCAAGCCGCCGATGATAAAGCCTACCGCGGCAATTGGCAATTTCCGGAACAGGCCGCCAAGCTGCGAAAGCTCGCGCGTGTGCGCCCGGTCGTACACCATGCCGACGACAGAGAAGAAGAGAGCCGTCATCACGCCGTGTGAGAACATCTGCATGCCCGCGCCGATCAGTCCTTCGCGGTTCAGGGTGGCAAAACCGATCAGCACCAGCCC